>JBEGVD010000042.1:0-2579 GCA_041178585.1 Actinomycetota bacterium | reverse complement strand
GTCAGAATTCGCAAGATGGTGCTTTTGCCAACACCGTTAGCGCCAACGATTGCTGCATGTTCGCCGGGTGAAACTTTGAAACTCACATCAAAAAACAATTGGTCTGCACCTGGTGGGCCGTATTCAAGTTCGCTCACCACGATGCTGCTCATCCGAAAGAGTCTGTCTGATAAATGGCTCAGTTACGCTGTGAAAGGTGAAGAATCAACGCGCATTTGGTCTTTTGCAGGTGACCAACGCGGTGTCGGGAATCTCAAACGGTGTCGTCATGATCACCGTTCCCTGGATTGTGCTTGAACTCACAGGTTCGGCTGCAAAAGCTGGCCTCTTGGCTGCATTGTCGAGCCTTCCTGGAATCGTGGTTTCTCCTGTTGTTGGTGGGCTCATTGACAGATTCGGACGCCGAGCCATTTCCATGTTTTCTGACTTCATGTCGATGGTTTCGGTATTGATGTTCTTGGTAGTTAACGCTGTTGGCGATTTGACGTACGCGTGGATTTTGGTCATTGCAGTGCTCGGAGCATGCTTCGACCCCGCTGGCTATACCGCGCGTAAAGCACTTATCCCTAATGCCGCAACTGCTTCAGGAATTGAAATTGCTTCGGCCAACGGACGACACGAAGGAATTTTTGCAATTGGTTGGATGGTTGGCCCTGCAATTGGTTCGGCTTGTATTCAGTGGAGTGGTCCAATGCTTGCATTTGCAGTTACGGCAGCAATGTTTGCCGTTGCCACGATTGCGGTGTCGTTAATGCACGTAGACGACAAACATGGCAAGACGGTGGCACATAAAGAAGACGGGCACGAGCCGTTCTTTATTTCGTTGCGCGAAGGATTCCACGCGCTCACACGAGACAAACCACTGTTTACACTCGCAATCGGGTTCATGTTTTTGTCGGGCTTGTATATGCCAATCGATACGGTAATTTTCCCTACGTATTTTGAGTCCATTAATAATGCAACGGGGCTAGGTGCACTGTTTGCCTCACTCGCTGCGGGAATGGTGATTGGATCCTTTGCCTTTGGTCGACTGGCCGCAAAGTTTTCAACAAGTGCGCTGCTGCGCATGGTGATGATCGTGTCCACGGCATCGTTGCTACCGATGGTGATATTGCCTCCAACATGGTTATTTGTTGTGCTCGGTTTCTTTGCTGGCTTATCGTGGGGGCCGTTCAACCCGTTGTGGAATTCAATCGTGCAGAAACGAGTTGCACCAGAGTTGCAGGGTCGCGTGTACGGGTTGCAGATGTCGCTCTTGTATGCCGCTCCACCACTTGGCCAGTTGATTGTTGGCGCTTGCGTTGACCAATTTGGTCTGCAGCCAACATTCGTTGTGGTGATGGCGATATTCGGGCTGGTGGGGTTCACCTTCGCTGCTACTCCAATATTGCGCAAGCTTTAGAGTGGCGATATGCCACTTCACCCGCAAGCACAAGCAGTAGCCGACTTCTACGCAGCAATGCGCACCACACCTTTTGAGGAGATGCCGCCAACTGAAGCACGTGCGCTGTACAGCGCTGGGCAAGTACCAAGCACCGAAGTAGTACACGAAATTCGTGACGTGCAAGCGGGGTCAATTCCGTGTCGTCTGTACCGGCCATCTGCCAAGACCGACCTTGGATTATTGGTGTTTTTTCACGGTGGTGGTTGGGTCATTGGTGACCTGAATTCACACGATGGCGTGTGTCGTTCACTTGCTAATAAGTCTGGACATGCTGTGCTGTCTGTGGACTATCGACTTGCCCCAGAACATAAATTTCCAGCGGCCTATGACGATTGTGTAACCGCGCTGAAATGGGCTCATGAAAACGCGGATGCTTTGGGAATTGATAAATCGCGAATGGCAGTCGGCGGAGATTCTGCTGGTGGAAATTTGGCTGCTGCGGTGGCTCTCGCCGAAGTGGTTCCACTGAAGTTCCAAATGCTGATTTATCCAGCAGTCGATATGAGCATGGTGTCGCCATCAATTAACGAAAATGCGAATGCACCTATTTTGACGAAGTCGGTAATGGCTTGGTTCGTCAATCTGTATATGAATAGCGATGCTGATCGCTTGGACATCAAAGCCTCACCGATGGTTGCAAGCGACGATCAATTGAAGAGAATGCCACCCGCAATTGTGATTACCGCGCAATACGATCCGCTTCGTGATGAAGGTGAGGCCTATGGAAAGCGACTCGCTGAAAACGGTGTCTCAGCAACAATTACCCGTTACAACGGCGCATTCCACGGATTCTTCAACATGATCACCATTTTGGACGATGCGCAATCTGCGCACGCGCAAGCTTCAACTTTGCTAAAGAAGTACTTGGACTAACGAGTTACTCGTTGCCTTGCACACGCTCGAGGTGCGTGTTGTCGGCGGCAAGAAGCCCAAGTGCGTCACCAGGAGTAATTGCGGTGCAGAACTCGCCATGCAAGTTGGCAACCGTCATGTCGTGCACGAGCTCGGGGTCGTAGTCGGCGCCGTCCCAACCGATTCGATTTGAGGTAGCGCAGCAGTCGGGAACGAGGTAGGTGTCGAAGCCCAGGTTTCCTGCCATGCGGGTGGTGGTTTCAACACACATGTTGGTGAAAAA
>JBEGVD010000041.1:0-4961 GCA_041178585.1 Actinomycetota bacterium | reverse complement strand
ACACCGAAGCAATTCTTGATGCCATTACCAAGAGTGGCGCAGACGGCGTTCACCCTGGATATGGATTCTTTTCGGAAAACGCAGACTTCGCTCGCGCCATTACCGAAATGGGAGTTGCCTTCATCGGTCCTCCACCAGAAGCCATCGTGGAAATGGGCGACAAGGTTTCTTCGCGCAAAGCAGCATTGCGCGGCGGTGCACCAATTGTTCCTGGCACCACCGAGTTCGTTACCACGGCAAAAGAAATTCAAGACTTCGGAAATGAATTTGGTTGGCCGGTAGCTATCAAAGCCGCATTCGGTGGTGGTGGACGCGGTATGAAAGTGGTGCAGTCTGCAGATCAAGTTCAAGAAGCAATGGACTCCGCACAACGTGAGTCGAAAGCATTCTTTGGTCGCGACGAAATTTATGTGGAGCGCTACCTCACTTGGCCGCGCCACATTGAAGTTCAACTTGTTGGCGACAAGCACGGCAACGTGGTGTGGGTTTCTACCCGCGACTGCTCTGCTCAGCGTCGTCACCAAAAACTGATTGAAGAAGCTCCAGCGCCAGGATTACCTGACGGTGTTGAAGAAGCAATGGGCGAAGCAGCCGTGAAAGCTGCCAAAGCAGTTGGCTACTACAACGCAGGCACTGTTGAATTCATTTACCAAGACGACGACTTCTTCTTCCTCGAAATGAACACGCGTTTGCAGGTGGAACACCCAGTTACCGAAGTAATCACCGGCATCGACTTGGTGGAATGGCAAATTCGTGTTGCTAGCGGCGAGAAGTTGCCAATGACGCAGAAACAAGTTGCAGCGCGTCGCAACGGTCACGGCATTGAAGTGCGCATTAACGCAGAAAACGCATCAGCAGGAAAATTCCTTCCATCACCTGGAACCATTACCAAGCTGACCACACCAGATGGTTTCGGAACGCGTTTCGATGGCGGATACGAAGCCGGCGACACCGTAAGCCAGTACTACGACAACTTGGTTGGCAAGTTGATTGTGTGGGGCAAAGACCGCGACACTGCAATTGCTCGCACCATTCGCGCACTCGATGAAATGGTGATTGAAGGCGTACACACCACCATTCCTGCAGACCTCGCAATTCTTCGTCACCCGGACTTCTCTGCTGTAACACACAGCACCAAGTGGGTGGAAGAAACACTTGACTTGTCGGGCTTGGTCAGCAGTGCAGGCGGAACCGCAACCAACGACGAAGGTCTTGTAGAACGCGCTACCACCATTGAAGTAAATGGCAAGCGCTTCGACGTGAAGATGTGGGTACCAGAGTTTGCAAGTGGCCCCGTGAAGAAGTCGAACAAGCCAACACGTGGATCGGGCGGTTCGGGTGGCGCTGCAAACAGCGGCGATGTTGCTGCACCAATGCAGGGCACCATCGTGAAAGTAACCGTTGAAGTTGGCCAAGTAGTTGCGGTAGGCGATTCGGTCGTGGTGCTTGAAGCAATGAAGATGGAAAACCAGATCACTGCTGAAAAGGCAGGAAAAGTCACCAAAGTCAACGTAAAAGTTGGCGACAAGGTGGGTTCTGGCGACATCCTCGTCGTAATTGAATAAGCGCTAAACCAGCCGCGCGACTAGTTTGTGTGCGTGACAAGCGTGCCTGACAACGAAGAAATTGCCCCCACGCCAGAGGCCGCAGCAAGCGGACTGGCAGCGGAGCGCACTCGCCGCTTAGACCGCATTGACGCCATGCGCGCAGCAGGCGTAAACCCGTACCCATATCGCTTTGATCGCACGCACAGCCTTGGCGAAATTCGCGAACAGCACGGACATTTAGAAGCAGGCACCGAAACCGAAACACGCGTCAGTGTTGCTGGCAGAATTTTGTTGAAGCGCGATCAGGGAAAACTCATCTTTTGCACTATTCGCGACCGTGCGAGCGATATTCAATTGTTTGTTTCGAAGTCCGTTGTTGGCGACGCCGAGTTTGACGAAGTAAATGAACTCGACCTTGGCGACTGGGTTGGCGTAACCGGTTTGGTCATGACTACTCGCAAAGGCGAGTTGTCCATCAAGGTAGAGAATGCACAGTTGTTGTCGAAGGCAGTGCGACCGCTTCCCGACAAATGGCACGGACTCACCGACGTAGACACACGTTACCGCCAACGCTACGCCGACTTGATTATTAACGAAGAAGCGCGACGCACGTTTGAAATTCGCCACGCCACCATTGCCAGCTTCCGCAAAACATTGCACGACAACAAGTTCATTGAAGTAGAAACGCCAGTGCTGCACATGGAGGTCGGTGGCGCGCACGCTCGCCCATTCGTTACACACCACAACACACTCGATATGCAATTGTTCTTGCGCATTGCGCTTGAGTTGCATTTGAAGCGCCTCATTGTTGGCGGTATGGAACGCGTATTTGAAATTGGTCGCGTGTTCCGCAACGAAGGAATTTCTACACGTCACAACCCTGAGTTCACCATGATGGAGAGCTACCAAGCCTTTGGTGACTACACGGAAGTAATGGCACTCACCGAAGAACTGATTACCAATGCTTCACGCGATGCACGCGGCACCACCACCGTGGTCATTCAAGGAAACGACTTCGATTTGGCGCAACCATGGCGCAAAGCCCGCATGATCGACTTAGCCAGCGATGCAACGGGAGTAACGCTGCACCCATCAATGGATGTTGCAGCAGTTCGTGACGTTGCAGCCAAGCACAAGATTAAGTGCGAAAAGCATTGGGGTTCTGGTCGCATTATTGAAGAGATCTTCGCCGAGTTGTGTGAAAAAGATTTGATTACCCCAACGTTTGTGACACACCACCCTGTTGAAATTTCGCCACTTGCTCGCCAAGACCGCAACGACCCACACCTCACCGAACGTTTCGAATTGTTTATTGGTGGACGCGAAATTGCAAACGGTTACAGCGAGTTGAACGACCCAATTGAACAGCGCAAGCGCTTTGAAGACGAGCAGTTGGCAAAAGAAGCTGGCGACAACGAAGCCGGAAGCTTGGACGAGGACTACCTACGCGCTCTTGAGTTCGGTATGCCACCAACAGCAGGCCTTGGCATTGGTATTGACCGCTTGGTCATGTTGCTGAGCGACGCCGGCTCTATTAAAGACGTGATCTTGTTCCCTACCCTTCGACCAGAGGCGAAATAACGATGAGTACAACACAGGCATGGGGCGTTGGCATTGCAACCATTGCTGCAGACGGCACCACACTCGACACCTACTACCGTCACCTTGGATTCGGCGAGGCTGTTCCTACGGGAACACCAACTGAGTCGCAGACTCACACCGACCCGCGTCGCGGAGTTTCACTCGTTCCAGTTTCGCTAGTCATTGACACCACCGCAACACCAACCAGTGCAAGCGATGTGTACTTGCGTTTGCATTTGTTGTCGCATCGTTTGGCTAAGCCACGCACGCTGAATTTGGATGGCGCATTCGGATTACTCGCCAACGTTGCTTGGACCTCCATTGGTCCAGTTGCTCTCGATGCACTTGAAGACGTGCGCTACAACCAGCTGAAGCAAGGTTTGCAACTTGTTGTGAACGGTGTTGACAAGTTTCCTCGCATGACCGATTACGTCGTACCAAGCGGCGTACGCATTGCCGATGCAAGCCGTGTTCGCCTTGGCGCTCACCTTGCAAACGGCACCACGGTGATGCATGAAGGTTTCTGCAACTTCAATGCGGGAACTCTTGGCGCCTCAATGGTGGAAGGCCGAATTTCTGCTGGTGTGGTTGTTGGTGATGGTTCCGACATTGGCGGCGGCGCATCCATCATGGGCACACTTTCTGGTGGCGGAAAAGAAATGGTGACCGTTGGCGAGAAGTGCTTGCTTGGTGCAAACAGCGGTCTTGGTATTTCGCTTGGCAACAACTGCGTCATTGAAGCCGGACTGTACGTGACTGCTGGAACACAGGTGAAACTGCCAGACGGCGCAACTGTGAAGGCGCGGGAACTTTCTGGCGCAAACGACTTGCTCTTCCGTCGTAACAGCCTTTCGGGTGCAGTAGAAGTGGTACAGCGCACCGGTAGCTGGGGCGGCCTCAACGCCGCACTGCACAAGAACTAGCAATAGTCTGTCGCCATGACGTTTGACGATTTTCGCAAGTTAGTTATTGCGCGCCGCACCCAATTGATGATGGACCTCGAGCGCGAGGTGGACATGGACTTGATTAACCAGTTGTGCGATGTTGCTGCATGGGCGCCAAACCATCAGCTCACCTGGCCGTGGCTATTCGGTGTGTTTACTGGCGATGCCCGCCGCGGGCTTGGCGATGCAACTGCCGAGGCAATGCAGCGCAACGGCGACACCGAAATGAAGGTGACGAAAACGCGAACTAAATACTTGCGCGCACCTGTAATCGTTGTGGTCGGAACTTTGCAGGGCGAATCAGAATTGCAAACCGAAGAAAACCGCGACGCCGTTTCTGCAGGAATTCAAAACATGTTGCTTGGCGCCACCGCAATGGGCCTTGGCAGTTTTTGGTCCAGTTGCCCGAAAGGTGCAAACGACGATGTTGCCAGACACTGTGGCTGGCCTGAAGGCACGCACATCACTGCGATGATTTACCTCGGTTGGCCGAACCGCGAAATTCCAGACCGCGAACGCCCAGCGCCCGCAATTACTTACTTCAACTAGTCCCAATGGCAAAACCATCTTCGCAACCGGTTGTGCGACGCGCAGCGTCGCAACGATCAACGCGAAATGCTGCAGCAGTCTTAAAGGCAATCACTCAGGAATCCATCGCCAACGGGCTAGATGGCATTGTTGCCAGTTCAGTTGCAAAACGAGCCGGACTAACAACGGGGGCAATTTACAGTCGCTTCGAAAACAGCGACGAAATGTTGGTCGCTCTTTGGGAAAATGTCGTCGCTCCAGAGTTCCAGACTTTTGTTATTGACACCATTTCCGCTATCAATTCAGCAACTTCGATCACAGAGAAAACCCAGATCATCGGCCAGCTAGAAAAGCCATCACG
>JBEGVD010000040.1:0-3510 GCA_041178585.1 Actinomycetota bacterium | reverse complement strand
CCACGTCGAGCATTAGTTGATGCAGTCATGTTCTTTCTCCTTTATGCCTTTACGCGTTCACTCTTTGGATCATAAAACGGATCGAGTTGCGCCTCTGCCGCAAACCGCTCGCCCGCTACTTCAATTTCATATGTTCCATCCATGACGAAGGCCTTATCGACCAAGCCATGATGATTTTCAACATATCCCATACCGATGGACTTGCCGATGGCGTGCCCGAACATTCCCGACGTGATGTGGCCAACGATCTCGCCGTTACGCCAAATTGGTTCGTTGTGATACAGGTTCTTCATTGGATCTTTCATTGCAAACTGCACCAGGCGCTTCTTCACTCCCGATTCCTTCTGCTTCAGCAATGCTTCGCGGCCAATGAACCCGCCTGGCTTATTCCATGCCACGGTGAATCCGAGGCCGGACTCAAGTGGCGTGTCGTCTGGCGACACGTCGTGGCTCCAGTGGCGATATCCCTTTTCCATACGCAACGAGTTCAGTGCGTGGTAGCCCGCGTGCTTCAGACCGAACTGTGGTCCTGCAGCAACAATCACGTCAAACACGCCCGTTGCGAATTCGGTAGGAATGTACAACTCCCAACCAAGTTCTCCAACGAAAGTGACGCGACTTGCACGCACTCGCGCATAACCGATGTCAATGATTTGCGAAGTTCCAAACGGGAACGCTTCGTTTGACATATCGGTTGTAGTGAGCGACTGCAGCAATGCACGTGAATTTGGACCCATGATGCTGAGCACTGCCGAACCCGACGTAACGTCAATTACGGCTGCGCGCTCATCTTTGCCAATGTGATCTTTCAAATAGGTGTAATCGCGAGTTTGTGTTGCTGCTGCCGTAACGATCAAGTAGCGGTCTTTTGATTCGCGAGTAACGGTGAGGTCGGCTTCAATTCCGCCGCGCTCGTTCAGCCACTGTGTGTACACCAACTTGCCAACAGGCACCGACATGTCGTTTGCCGAAATACGGTTGATGATCTTTTCAGCGTCTGGGCCTTTGAGAACAAACTTGCCGAATGACGACTGATCAAACATGGCCACTGCTTCGCGAGTTGCGCGGCACTCTTCTGCCGAATACTCAAACCAGTTCGGGCGACCGTAGGTGTACTCGTATTCGGCCTTTACGCCAGCAGGGGCAAACCAGTTGGTGCGTTCCCAACCAGCAACTTCACCAAAACATGCACCTTTTGCTGTCAATCGATCGTGGAATGGCGAACGGCGCACGCCACGAGCGGTTTCTGGCTGACGGAATGGCCAGTGCATTGCATACAACAAGCCAAGCGATTCAACCGTGCGATCGTGCAAGTAATTCTTGTTGCTTTGGAACGGCATAACGCGACGAACGTCGACGTCCCACAAGTCCATTGGTGGACGACCATCAACGATCCAGTCGGCAAGAACTTTGCCTGCACCACCCGATGACTGAATACCAATGGAGTTAAAACCTGCTGCAACGAACAGACCTTTTACTTCTGGTTGTTCACCGAGCAAGTAACGATCGTCTGGCGTAAACGACTCTGGTCCGTTGAAGAACAAGCGAATGCCCACTTGCTCCAACAAGTTCATGCGGTGAGTTGCGTTCTCAATGAGAGGTGCAATGTGTTCGAAGTCTTCAGGAAGCGAAGTGAACGAGAATTCTTCTGAAATTCCCTTCATGCCCCATGGCTTAGCAACTGGTTCAAACCAACCCACCAACAACTTGCCTGCATCTTCTTTGAAGTAACCCGAACCATCTTGGTCGCGCAACACCGGCATGGTTGGAGAGATTCCTTCAACAGCTTCGGTCACGATATAAAAGTGCTCAGCTGCATGCAATGGAACCGTTGCACCAACTTGATCGCCAAGTTCGCGCGCCCACATACCTGCAGCGTTGACCACTGCTTCTGCGCGAATGAGTTGTCCTTCAACTTCAACACCAACTGCGCGACCGTTTTCAACAACGATGCGATCTACTTTTACGTTTTCAACAATGCGAACACCGTGTGAGCGCGCACCTTTGGCAAGAGCTTGCGTTACGTCAATTGGGTTCACCACTCCGTCGCCAGGCAAGTGCACTGCACCAACCAAGTCGTCTACGCGCGCAAGCGGCACAAGTTCTTTCACGTCGGCAGGAGTGATGATGTTCACTGGCAAACCAAACACTCGCGCCATTGACGCGCCGCGCTTCAATTCTTCAAATCGTTCTTCGTTTGTTGCAATGGCAACCGAACCACGTTGCTGGAAACCAGTTGCTTGACCAGTTTCTTCTTCCAGCGTCGCGAACAAGTTTGTGGTGTACTGCGCAAGGCGCGTGAGGTTTTGTGTTGCGCGCAACTGTCCAACAAGACCCGCTGCGTGCCAGGTGGTTCCGGACGTGAGCTGCTTGCGCTCGAGGAGCAGCACATCGGTTTCACCGCGCTTGGCGAGGTGATAGGCAATGCTGCAACCAACAATCCCGCCGCCGACGATGACCACCTTGGCGCTACTTGGCAGATTTGACACGGAAACTCCTCGAACGGACTGGCACAAATTGGCATCGAATACTTGCTTGTCTAGTATGTCACGGCGAGATATATCACGCACTGGCCGGCCCAGACCCGGGCCTGAACTGACGAAATCGGGGACATATATATGAGTGAGCGCGCACGGATTGTCATTATCGGCGGCGGCATTGCGGGCGTGAGCGCCCTGTACCACCTTGCAAAGATGGGCTGCACTGACGTCTTGCTATTGGAACGCGACGAATTGACCGAAGGTTCAACCTGGCATGCGGCCGGAAACGTGCCGACCTACTCGGGTAGCTGGAGCATCATGAAGGTGCAAAAGTACACCGCAGAGTTGTACACCGAACTCTCCAAAGACCCAGACTTCCCGATCAACTACCACGTCACTGGTTCAGTGCGTCTCGCACACAGCGAAGAGCGTATGGCCGAGTTCAAACATGTGAAGTCGATGGCTCGTGCAAATGGAATGGAGTACGACGTACTTACTCCTTCGGAATTGCAAAAGATTTATCCATTCGTCGAAACACATGATCTTGTTGGCGCATTGTGGGACCCACTAGACGGCGACATTGACCCATCACAAGTAACGCAAGCACTTGCTCGCGCTGCCCGTGCAATGGGAGCACAAATTCGTCGTCACGAGCGCGTGACTGGTCTTGAACAAAAGCCAAACCACGAGTGGATTGTTACCACCGACAAAGCAACCATCGAATGCGAAATGGTGTTGAACGCTGCTGGTTATCGAGCAGGTGAAGTGATGGCACTTCTTGGTCGCCACTTGCCAATCATGACCATGGCTCACCAGTACCTCGTGACGGAAGAAATTCCAGAACTTGCTGCACTGTCAAAGCCACTTCCACTGCTTCGCGACGTAGACACTTCGTACTACTTGCGACAAGAGCGTCACAGTTACATTCTCGGACCATACGAGTGGCAGTCAACTGCAATGTGGCTTGACGGAATTCCTGATGACTTCGCAGGAAAATTGTGGCCAGCAGAACTCGAGCGTTTAGAGCCAC
>JBEGVD010000039.1:0-7313 GCA_041178585.1 Actinomycetota bacterium | reverse complement strand
CCAGATCAGGAAGCAGCTAGCCGCGGCATGATCGCTGCTAAAGCCTGATCTCCATTTATTCATTCATTAACTAGGAGCCCTTCATGGCAGATAACACCATCACACTCGTGGGAAATCTCACACGCGATCCAGAACTTCGTTTCACCACCTCCGGTCGTGGCGTCGCATCATTCGGCATAGCCGTTGGTCGTCGCTATCAGGTCAATGGCGAGTGGCAGGAACAAACGTCATATTTCAACGTCACCGCATGGGGCCAACTGGGAGAAAACGCAGCAGCGTCACTCACTAAGGGTGCTCGCGTTGTGGTCACTGGTCGACTTGAGCAGCGCGAATACACCACGCGCGAAGGCGACAAGCGCACCGCAATCGACGTCATTGCAGACGAACTCGGACCAAGCCTTCGTTGGGCTACTGCGCAAGTTGAGCGCACCCCACGAACCGATGGTCAGGGTGCAGCCAAGGGTGGATCAAGCCCAGTTGGCGAGTCGAACCCGTTTGACAGCGGCGAAGAACCATTCTGAAACACCTATAACTCGAACACCATTCATCGCATAAAGGAAACACACCATGACCAGTAAAAAGAACAAAGAGCGCGCAGCCAAAGCGGCGATGCGCAAATACAAAAAGCGTCCAAACGTATTGCACGCCGAAAAGGTCGGCTTCATTGATTACAAGGACGTCAACTTGTTGCAACGCTTCATGTCGGATCGTTCAAAGCTGCGCGCGCGCCGCATGAACGGAAACACCGTGCAGCAGCAACGTGACGTTGCTCTTGCAGTGAAGAACGCTCGTGAAATGGCTTTGTTGCCATACACCAAGCGTGTTGCTTCAGCACGTGCACCACGTCGTGGCGAAGAAGACGGTTCATACAACGACCGTCCGCGCCGTTCACGTGACAAGGACTCATCAGAATCATTGGCAGACACCTACAAGGATGTCATCGAAGCTGCTGTAGAGGCACCACTTGGTGAAGACATCGCACTCGACGACGCAACGACAGAGGAGGCATAAATCATGAAAGTTTTGCTTCGTAAAGACGTCAATGGCCTTGGCCGTCGTGGTGACATTGTGACCGTGTCTTCTGGACACGCCCGCAACTTGTTGCTTCCTGGCGGACTCGCAATTCTTGCCACCGACGGAGCAGTAACTCAGGCAAACTCCATGCGTCGCGCTCGCGATTTGCGTGAAGCAGCAGACCGCGATTCAGCATTTGCTGTGTCTGCAGAGCTCGCCAAGCACACCATCACGGTGAAGGCAAAGGCTGGCGCTGAAGGTCGTTTGTTCGGATCAGTTACTGCAAACGACATTGTTGCTGCAGTGAAAGATCAGACTTCCGTAGTTCTCGACCGCAAAGTCGTCAACATCGATACGCCAATTCGCACAACTGGCGCTCACCAAGTGAGCGTTGCGTTGTTTGATGGCATCACCGGTGTGGTGAATTTGTCGGTAGTTGCACAATAGGGAAGTGTCGCTAGCCCACAACAAGGCCCAACGGGCAAGGTAGTTGCATGTCGAACACGAGCGAGAATAGAACCGATTCGCGGTCTGGCTCTCGCGGTGCGCAGCGTGTTCCACCGCACAACTTGGACGCCGAAGCGTCATTGCTTGGCGCCATGCTGCTCTCGCGAGAAGCAGTTGGCATTGCTGTAGAACGCGGAGTTCACCCGGACGAGTTTTACAAGCCGGCGCACCGCCACATTTTTGATGCGATTCGTTCGCTCAACACGGCGGGTGAACCAGTTGACCCCATCACTGTTGCTGACGAACTTCGTCGTCATCAATTACTTGAAGGCATTGGCGGGCTTGAAGAACTCTTGGCGTTGCAAAACGCAACACCAGCAGTGTCCAGTGCTGAACGGTACGCAAAGATTGTTCGCGACACCGCACGCCTCCGTCGACTCATTAGTGCTGCCGGAGACATCGCCGAAATTGGCTACGGCGAACCAGACGACGTTGAGCGCGCACTAGACGAAGCTGAAAGCCGCATCTTCGATATTTCAGAAAGCAATGTTGGCGACAGTTCAGAGCGACTCGACATTTTGATTAAGAAAGCCTTCGATCAACTCGAAGACCGCGCCAACAACAACGATGTCATGACTGGTGTACCAACTGGTTATGTCGACTTGGACAAAGTGCTACTCGGACTGCAACCAGGAACACTCAATATTGTTGGTGCCCGACCTGCAATGGGTAAGAGCGCCTTCGCACTTGGAATTGCCGTTCATGCAGCCCAACACTTAAACAAGCCCGTGCTGTTCTTCTCGTTGGAAATGGGTAAAGCCGAACTTTCGCAACGTATTTTGGCGAGTGAGGCACGTGTAGACGGAACAGTGTTTCGTACTGGTCGACCAACGCCTAAAGATTGGACCAAAATCGGTCACGCAGTTGGACGGCTTGACATTCCTCTCATCATCGACGACAGCGCTGGCACCACCGTTGGACAAATTCGGGCAAAAGCCCGACGTGTGTACAGCCGTGAAGGCGGACTCGCGCTCATTGTTATTGACTATTTGCAGTTGATGGGTGGCGACGGGCGTCCAGAAAACCGCCAATTGGAAGTGAGCGAAATAAGTCGAAAGCTGAAATTGCTTGCACGCGAATTCGGTGTCCCCGTACTCGCATTAAGCCAGCTGAGTCGAAGCTTGGAAAGTCGACAAGACAAACGTCCGACGCTTTCCGACTTGCGCGAATCTGGTGCACTTGAACAAGACGCCGACGTCGTGATGTTTTTGTATCGCGGTGAAATTTATGAACAAGACCCGAACCTCAAAGGTTTTGCCGAAGTCAGCGTTGCGAAGCACCGTGCCGGTCCACTAGGCCTCGCGAAACTTGCATGGCTGGCTTCGTATACGCGATTTGAAAACATGGCGATGGACAACTCCATCGAAGACGTGCTTGGTGATTAGCCGTGTTTCTGGGTGAAGACATCCTGATTTGGCTGGTACTGGCCTTTGGTGGTGCAATGTTTGCCGGAAATGTACTGGCCGTTGTTAAACCACCAAAAAAGGTGGCCGAAGGATCACTCGCTCAGGCACCCCGCAGCCGTTCGCTCGCCATGGCTGCGGTCGGTCTGATTGCTGCGCTTTGGGCGTTGCTCAGCTTGGTTTCATAAGCCCCGTATTTCTTGAGGTTTTTTCGCTAAGGCATTCGTTCACTAGGGTGCTTCGTTGTGATCTTGTCTGACAAAAGCATTCGCGAGGCTCTCCGTGAGGGCCGCATCATTATTGACCCGCTCGACGAATCGTGCATTCAGCCGTCATCGATTGACGTCAAGGTCTCGAACCTCTTCCGAGTGTTTCGAAACCACACGTCTGCAGTAATTGATGTCAAAAAAGATCTCAGTGATTTGACTGAACTTGTCGAGGTTCCACAAGACGGCGTGTTCATGTTGCACCCGGGTGAATTCGTCTTGGGCTCAACACTTGAGCGCGTGGCGATTGCCGATGATCTGGTGGCACGAGTTGAAGGCAAGAGTTCACTAGGGCGACTCGGACTGCTGATTCACTCCACTGCTGGCTTTATTGACGCCGGCTTTGATGGTCACATCACACTGGAGTTATCCAATGTGGCGAACTTGCCCATCACGTTGTATCCGAATATGAAAATCGGTCAAGTGAGTTTCATGACCATGACAACACCAGCCGACAATCCATACGGCAAAGGTGCACGCGGCTCCAAGTATCAAGGTCAGCGTGGGCCGACCCCAAGCCGATATTTCGAAAACTTTTTGAAGTAATGAGTTATTCGACACAACTACTTATTGCCAACGACTAAAGTCGCATCCATGAGTGTCTCTGATCATTATGATGCCGCCGCTGCTAACTACCACAAGCAGTACGAAGAGGAAACCCTTCGTGATCTAACACAGGAATATCCTGCGAACTATTTTCGCCTCAAGCTTTTATTGAAATCATTTAAGGAAAATTCAATTAAACGGACGATTGAGGTCGGAGTCGGCGAGGGAACACCTCTTTCAACACTGGCAAAAGAGGGCATCGAAGTTTCAGGGTTTGACATCAGTCATGCAATGGTCAAACGAGCAAAAGAATCAATTGCTGCAACTGGCCAAAACCCCAACAACATTATTTGGGGAGATGTCCAAGACCGAACCAGCTATCAGCCTCTTTTGGCAGGTGGCCTTTTTGATGGACTGATGGCAATGGGCGTAATGCCACACGTTGAAGACGACGATCTTTGCCTTCGCAATATGAAGGACATGATTAAACCTAACGGCATGGTATTTATTGAATTCAGAAACTCGTTGTTTTCGTTGTTTACCTTTAACCGCTACACACATGAGTTCATCATGGATGAACTCCTTAGCGGAGTTTCTAGCGAAGTTAAAAACACTGTTGATGGTTTTTTGCGTTCGAAACTGGAAATGTCACTTCCGATTCAAAGAGATGTAATTGATGACGACCCGAATACTGTTGGGTATGACGCAATTCTTTCGAAATTTCACAACCCACTAACAATCACAAAAAAATTTGAAAAATTAGGGTTTATTGACGTTGAGCTGTTGTGGTATCACTTTCATCCCGCAATGCCACATCTCTCTGCGGTAAATGAAGGCCAATACAGAGAAGATGCAATCCATCTTGAGTCATTCAGCAATGATTGGCGGGGGATGTTTCTGTGCTCAGCATTCGTGGTTCAAGCCCGTAAGCCTGCGTAAGGTCCTTTTTTGACTCCATCTGGTGACCACGGTGCGGTGATGCATCAATGGGTAACGGAGTTATTCCCAATTTGTCGGAGCATTACTGGAAATGGTTTACGTGAGTCTCTTCGGTATATCGCATCGCTAATTCCCGGTTTCGAAATTCAGGAAATTCCCAGCGGCAGCTCTGCATTTGATTGGGTCGTGCCTGACGAATGGAACATTAGTGACGCGTACATAGAAGACTCATCTGGAACCCGAGTCGTTGACTTTAAGAACAACAGTCTCCATGTTGTGAACTATTCAACAGCAATTGATACGACTTTGACTCGAACGGAATTAGACCCATATTTACACACTCACCCGAATTCTGAAACCGCAATTCCTTATGTCACGTCGTATTACTCACCACGTTGGGGATTTTGTCTATCACAGAATCAAAAACAGTTGCTTGGTGACGGTCCGTTTCACGTGGTGATTAACAGCAGCCATTCGAAAGGCTCTCTCTCGTATGGAGACGTAGTCATTAAGGGAGAAAGCGAAGAGGAAATATTAATTTCCACTTACTTGTGTCACCCATCAATGGCTAACAACGAACTTTCTGGCCCGGTTGTATCCGCAGCCTTGGCACGTTCAGTGCTTCAAATGGATAGACGGCACTATACATACCGATTTGTTTTTATTCCGGAAACCATTGGGTCTATTGCGTACCTTTCCAAACACCTGCAACATTTGAAGAGAACCGTGCGAGCAGGTTGGGTTCTCACCTGTATCGGTGATGAACGCACATACTCGTTTTTGCCATCGAGAAATGGCAACACTCTTGCTGATCGTGTCAGCAAACAAATGATCAATGAAAGTAGCGAACATTTTGATTTCTATTCATATTTGGACCGCGGAAGCGACGAGCGCCAGTATTGTTCTCCTCGCGTAGATCTTCCCGTCGCTTCACTCATGAGATCTAAGTATGGAACATATCCCGAATACCACTCTTCACTGGACGACTTAAATTTTGTAACACCCGCAGGACTCGAAGGTGGTCTGAAAATGATGCAGTCCGTAATTGGTATTTTAGAAAATGAGAAACGCTGGAACTCATCGACTGCTTGTGAAGCTCAACTCGGAAAGCGCGGACTGTACCCAAGCCTAAGCACGGCAGAAAGCGCCAAAGAGGTTGCTGGCCTAGTCAACGTGCTTGCCTACTGCGATGGCACTTGGTCTGAACGCGAAATCGCCGAACTGTGTTTGCTCTCGCAGAGCGAAGTTCATGAACACATTGAGGTGCTGTCCCAAGCGGGATTGATTCACTTGGGCCTTTAATCGAGGCTTAGTCGCCAGCAACTGGCGCACTGAGTGGTGCAGCACTCTCAGCACGAATTCGCTCGCCGTTCTCAATTGCGTCAAGCAAGTGAATCGAAATGTCAGCAACTTTCACTTCATTCTCCTCCTTGCCAGCACCCTTCACGCCGTCATCCAACATGATGTAACAGAACGGACATGCGGTAGCCACGCGTGAAGCACCAGTTGAGATTGCTTCAGCAGCGCGTTCGTCGTTCACTTTTGTTCCGATGGTTTCTTCCATCCACATGCGGGCTCCGCCTGCACCACAGCACATACCCTTCGTGCCGTTGCGTGGCATTTCAACAACGTTCACACCCTTGATGGATGCAACGACATTGCGAGGTGCCATGTAGACGTCGTTATGGCGACCGAGGTAGCACGAGTCGTGATACGTGATGCGCTCTTCGAGCGTTGCGTCACTGATGTCGAGCTTGCCTGAATCGATGAGGTGTTCAAGCAACTGCGAGTGGTGAATCACTTCGTATGTTCCACCAAACTGTGGGTACTCGTTGGCAAGTGTGTTGAAGCAGTGTGGGCACTGTGTAATGATTTTGCGCACGCCCATACCGTTGAGCATTTCAATGTTTGGCATTGCCAACATTTGGAAGAGGTACTCGTTGCCGCTTCGACGCGCACTGTCACCGGTGCACATTTCGCTCGGTCCAAGAATTGCCACATCAATGCCGGCGCGCTTTAACAATTTGGCCATTGATTGGGTGACCTTCTTGTTCTTGTCATCAAAGCTTCCTGCACAGCCAACCCAGTACAAGTACTCGTGATTGAATGCAGCACCCGGGTCGAGCACGGTGACGTCAAGGTCTTTTGCCCATTCCCCACGATCGCTCTGGCTCATTCCCCATGGGTTGCCCTGGTTTTCCATTGCGCGGTATGCGTTTCCGAGTTCTGCAGGGAAATCGCTTTCCATGAGCGAGAGGTAACGGCGCATATCCAAAATCTTGTCGAGAATTTCAATGTTTACTGGACAAATTTCGTCGCATGCCTTGCATGAAGTGCATGCCCAAATCTCTTCGCTGGTGATGCGTTCGAACAATGAGTTTGCAGAAATTGTGATTTCACTGTCGACGCTGAGTGGAGGCGTTACTTTTCCGCCACGAGCATGTGATGCAGTTGCGGCCATTACTTCGCCGCTCTTCAACACAATTTCGCGTGGGTCAAGTGGCTTACCTGTTGCATGTGCAGGGCACACACTGGTGCAACGGCCGCACATGGTGCAGGCATCAAGGTCAAGCAGTTGTTTCCATGTGAAATCTTCGACAACGTGTGCACCAAACGTTTCAAGCGATGTCTCGGTGAG
>JBEGVD010000038.1:0-6497 GCA_041178585.1 Actinomycetota bacterium | reverse complement strand
AATGAATCACCGCGTTGTTGCTAATGGCACTCCGCTCAATGGACGATTCGACAACGTCGCACTGCTTGCACAGCGTGCTGGTTACTCGCCTGTGTTGTTTGGCTATACCGACCAGGCAATTGACCCGCGCGATGTTGCAGACCCAGACGATTCTCGTCTGAAAACGTTCGAAGAAGTACTTCCTGGTTTTGATTGCAAACTGTTTATTCCCGAACCACACACATTGTGGATCGAACACCTTCGCGCCAATGGTTTCGATGTGCCGATGAATGCACAGCAGGCCTTACTCAGCGAACCATCACGTCCCGCAGAATTCGGAATGTCGGCATTTCTCACCGATCACTTCCTTGCATGGTTGCGCGAGCAAAACGGTTCGTGGTTTGCACACGCCAGTTACCTTCGCCCACATCCCCCGTATTCGGCTGCAGGTAAATGGTCAACTGCCTACGACCCTGCAGATGTACCGATGCCAATTACTCCATCAGATGAGCGCCACCCATTCCATGATTTCGCGCTGCAATTACCTGGTGCTGCTGCACCAACCGATGAACAAGAAGTTCGGCACATGATTGCGCAGTATTACGGCATGATTGGCGATGTTGATGAGCAACTCGGTCGCGTGTGGGACACCTTGGTTGAACTAGGCATGTGGGAAAACACCATCATCATTGTGACCGCAGATCATGGCGAACAACTAGGCGATCATGGCCTGAAAGAAAAACTTGGATTCTTTGATCAGAGCTATCACATCCTTGGAATTGTTCGCGACCCTCTCCACGCTTCTCAACATGGAACTGCCGTCACAGAATTCACTGAAAATGTTGACATCGTGCCCACCATTGCCGAAGCACTTGGTCAACCCGTGCCGAAACAATGCGATGGTTTACCGCTTACACCTTTCCTTCGAGGTGAACCACTTCCACAGTGGCGAGATGCGGCGTCGTACGAATACGACTGGCGTCACTCTTTCATTCGGAGGGGCGAACGAAATTGGCCATGGGATCAACGCTTAGAAAAACAGCACCTCGCTGTGCGTCGATACAACGACAAGGCGTATGTGCAATTCGGCGATGGAACGTGGTTGGCATTTGATCTTGCTGCAGACCCAACCTGGCGCACCCTGATCACCGATCCGTCCCTCGTTCTGTCCATGGTGCAAGAGATGCTGGTGTGGCGTTCGCGTCACACCAACCGCGAACTCACCGGAATGCTCATGGAAGAAGGCGGTATTGGCGAATGGCCTCCCGGCGTTTCGTGGCGTAACTGAATTCACGCCCTCAATCCGACTTCGCCCATTTAGCGCCAATTACGATCTATTTGTTCCTTGAGCCGACCCCCTGTTGGCCTTGCACAGAAAGACCCCCTCATGCTTGCTGCAATCGCTCGTTTTAGTGTTCGTCACCGCCGAATCATGGTGTTCGGAATCTGGATCCCGCTTCTTGTCATCGTTGCTTTGCTTTCAGGGAAAATGGGGAGCAACTTCAGTACCCAATTCGAGTTGCCACAGAGCGAAGCAAATGACGTACAGCAACTGCTCGAGTCAAATAGTCCGAATAAGGCAGGTTTCTCTGGTGAGATTGTGTTCACATCACCAAATGGCGTGAATTCTGATGAAGTCATTGCCACGCTTGCACCATTTTTTGACAAGGTTGATGCGCTAGAAGGCGTAACAGTTACTTCGCCATTTAGCGAAACATCTCAAGGCCAGATCAATCAAGCGGGCACAACGGGTTTTGCGTCGCTCGACGTTTCGTTGCGGTCACAGACTGAACTGCTCACACTTTCCGAAGACATTCAAGAGCTTGGTCGTGAAGTTTCCATTGATGGGCTGACTATGGAGTACGGCGGCAACATCTTTGCTGCATTCGAATTGCCAGCATCTGAGGCTTACGGCTTGCTTGCGGCAATGATCATCTTGGTTCTTGCTTTCGGTTCAGTGCTTGCAATGGGCTTGCCCATCGGCACTGCGCTTCTTGGACTTGGAGTTGGCTCGTCACTTGCAATCATCCTTAGCCACGTAGTGCCAATGCCCGACTTCACCACATCGCTTGTCGCCATGATCGGACTTGGTGTGGGCATTGACTATGCCCTGTTCATCGTCACGCGCTATCGCGAAGGACTTGCAGAGGGTCTCTCCGTTGAAGAGGCAGTTGTCGACGCAGTGAACACATCAGGTCGAGCAGTGATTTTTGCAGGAATTACCGTCATCATTTCGCTACTTGGTTTATTCGTTATGGGTCTTGCATTCGCACGCGGACTTGCAGTTGGTGCAGTAATTGGTGTTCTCGTCATGATGCTTGCATCGGTAACTCTGCTGCCATCGCTGCTCGCCATGGTTAAGCACAAAATTGGCGTCACTACATGGTCGGCAATTTCCTCACTTGGCTTGTTCATCGTTGGCGCACTCATTGCGGTGATCACCGAAACATTGGTGTTCCTGCTCATCGGTGTTGGCGCCGCTGTCATCACTACTGCTGTGAGTTTCTTCATAAAGCCAATGCGTCGCCATCTCCCACATCGTGCACAAAAAGCTAAGGAACTCACGTTTTGGTATCGCTGGAGTCGCTTTATTCAACGTCGCCCATGGACTGCAGCGCTCAGTGCCTCGGCTGTATTGCTCATCCTCTCATCACCACTCATCTCGCTGCGCTTAGGTTTTGGCGACAATGGAAATGCACCCGAGTCCACAACCGTGCGTCGCGCGTACGACATGTTGGCTCAAGGTTTCGGACCCGGGTTTAACGGTCCACTCTTCATTACTGTCCAAGGTGAGACAGCGCAATCGCCCGAAGCATTGCAGGGCTTTGTGGACACGCTTAATAACACTGACGGCATTGCATACGCACAAAGTGTGCCGGCATCACAAGATGGAAGCCTGTCGCTCGTCATGGCCTACCCGACAACTTCACCACAAGACATCAAGACCGAGGAATTGATTCACGAGTTGAGGTCAACAGTCATTCCACAAACTGGAGTTGATGCAAAGGTCGGTGGCTTCACTGCAGCCGGAGTCGACTTCGCAGAATCAATTGGCAAACGCATGCCGTACCTGTTTATTGGCGTGCTGTCACTCTCATTCTTGTTGCTCATGGCTGTGTTTAGAAGTTTGCTTGTTCCACTGAAGGCAGTAATCATGAACTTGCTGTCCATTGGCGCTGCATACGGCGTCATCGTTGCCATCTTCCAATGGGGATGGGGAATGAACCTCATCGGAGTCGGTAAAGCAGGACCAATTGAAAGCTGGGCGCCGATGATGCTGTTTGCCATCGTGTTCGGTTTGTCAATGGACTACGAGGTGTTCTTGCTGTCGCGAGTGAAAGAGGAATACGACCGCACTGGAGACAATGCATCAGCGGTAGCCGACGGACTCACAGCAACGGCACGCGTCATCACCGCGGCTGCACTCATCATGGTGTGCGTATTTGCTGCATTCGTATTAGGACACGATCGACAACTCAAGCTCTTTGGACTCGGTCTTGCACTCGCGGTGTTCATCGATGCCACTTTGGTGCGAATGGTGTTGGTACCAGCAACCATGGAACTCCTCGGCGATCGCAACTGGTGGCTACCAGCCTGGATTAATCGAGTGCTTCCAAAGATTGATGTTGAAGGTCACCATGTGGTGCACTCCGAAGAGGTAACAAACAAGAGTGGTGTTTGACAGTTAAAACTTGACCATGCAACTGCGTGGGCCGTGCACTTGACCGCCGGCCCATGTAACAGTGGCTGGGTCTACGAGTTCAAACTCGGGAATGCGCTTAAGCCACGTTTGTAGCGCAATACGAACTTCCAAACGAGCCAAGTTGCTTCCTGCGCAACGGTGAATTCCTGAACCGAATGCGACATGGCGGTTGTGTTCCCGATCCAGAATCACTTCGTCTGGGTTTTCGAACTGTCGCGGGTCGCGGTTAGCTGCCGGGAATGCCATGAGCACTCTGTCGCCAGCCTTCATTGGGCAACCCTGAAACTCAATGTCGCGATCAACAATGCGAGCCATCGTTACTGGCGCATACACACGGAGCAATTCTTCAATTGCTGTTGGCCAAAGCGCGTCGTTTTCGCGCAATTGCTTGCGGTGTTCTGGGTGTTGAGCCATGTGCCACATGACTGAACCAATTGCCGACCATGTGGTGTCAATACCGGCAACGAGCATCAGGTTGCACACACCAAGCACGTACTCAATTGGAACTTTCTTCCCTTCAACTTCAGTGTTCATTAACTCTGAAATCAGGTCGTTTTCGCGTGGGTTCTTTTTGCGATCTTCAACCTGTGCGAGGAAGTATTCAATAATTGCTAAGCGACTGCGCTTACGCAATTCAATGTCGGTCATGTTTTCAAGCACGCCACGCACCCAACCGGTGAACGTTTCTTCCATGTCAAGCGGAACACCGAGCATGTTGGAAATAACGCGCACAGGAATGTGCTGTGCGTAATCGGCCGCAGCATCTGCAGTTCCCTTGTCAATGAATTCATCAATCAATGCATTGCACAAATCACGAGTGCTCTGTTCGTACTTCGCAACTGCTTGTGGTGCAAAAACGGGAAGAATCAGACGACGATGCCAATGGTGATCTGGCGGATCAGAAGTAATTGGTGGTGCAGCAACGCCGCCGTATGCACCCTCTGCTTGACCAGGTGGCGGAGGCATCACCAAAATGCCACGCGACGTGAACACTTCGTACTCTTGCGCTAACGCAACAACGTCTTCATAGCGCGTAGGTAACCACGAACCTTCATAGCGTTCGGTGTGAGCAATTGGACACTCCGATTCACGAATCTCGCTGTACCCCGGATACGGGTTGGCGACAAAACTCGGATCGAAAATGTCGTAATCAGTAAGCAAACTTTCAACTGGCTTACGTGTATCGGTCATAACGAACCCCCATGTTCACTACTCGCTAATAATAATTGCTCGTTCCGGGCAATTCGCCTCGGCGCGACGCGCTTTCCCTTCAAGCTCTGCAGGGATATCGCCCGTGATCAGTACTTTTGCGTTGCCCAACTCGTCGCTACCAAACACTTCTGGCGCGGCAATGGCACACATTTGATGTCCGTGGCATGAACCCATTTCAACAGAAACTCTCATACCCACAGACTAATGATCACGCCAAAGGCGCATAGTGTTGGAGAACATCTGAGGGTCTGCGATTAGCCTTACCCAGTGCCCAGTTTTGACTCCATAATCGCCTTCGCAATCGCTTCTCTGGCACTTTTAGTCATTCCGGGCCCCGCCGTGCTGTACGTGATCAATCGGAGTATCTCAGATGGCCGAAGCATCGCACTCGCAGGTGTTGCGGGTCTGGAACTTGGCAACTTTGTTCACGTTATTGCTGCAACTATTGGACTTTCAGCTGTAATTGCAGCGTCTGCAACCGCGTTTGGAATCGTGAAATGGATCGGTGCTGGTTACCTGGTTTTTATTGGCTTACGAACCTTGATCAAGAAGCCGCCAACCATGGAGGCACAGACATCTTCACTGTCGCGAGGAAAAAGTTTCACCCAGGGAATCATCGTCAATACGTTTAACCCCAAGGTTGCACTGTTCTTTCTTTCATTCCTTCCACAGTTCATTGACGAAAAGTCGGGCTCCGCGGCTTTGCAATCTCTGATCCTTGGATCGCTGTTTGTAGCCATCGGATTATGCACGGACGGGATGTACGCATTCTTGGCAAGTGCACTACGGACCACCTTGCTGCGCGGTAAATCGCTGCCCTTTGTGCAACGCTATGTCGCCGGGACAGTCTTTATCGCGCTCGGTCTCATCGCATCTACTACCCGAAGGGCATAACTCATGTCATATATTCAGCTCAAGCAACGACTCGATGCTGGCGACGTAATAGTTCTCGATGGAGGTACGGGCACCGAGCTTGAGCGCCGTGGCGTCCCAATGAGTCCTGAAGCATGGTGTGGTCCTGCAACTTTGGGTAACGCAGAGTTACTCACTCAAATTCATCTCGACTACATCAATGCTGGAAGCGATGTGATCACCGCAAATACTTATGCAGCAAACTCCATGATGCTGACTCCTGCTGGCTACGGCGACAAGATTGAGGAAATTGTTAAAACTGCTGTTGATGCCGCATTGCGTGCGCGCGACTTGGCTCCCAAAGGACGCAACATCATTGTCGGTGGTTCGCTCTCGCACATGGTTCCACTCAACCCAGGCACCGACACCGTTGACCTTGTCCGAACTCCTCCACCCGCTCAAATTGCAGAGTCATTTCATCAATTGGCACAACTGCTGAAAGCAGGCGGAGTTGACCACATCATGCTTGAAATGATGTATGAAGAGAATCGCACGGCAATGGCCCTGCAGGCTGCACTCGACACCGGTTTGCCTGTGTGGTTTGGGGTTGCGGCAAGGCGCAACGACGCTGGCAAGATCATCAGTTTCAATCTTGCACAAGAATCACCACTTGAAGCTGTCCTTGACCTCATTCCAGAAAAAGGCGTCGATGTAGTCAGCGTGATGCACACTCAGCCACAAGCAGTGAGTG
>JBEGVD010000037.1:0-6499 GCA_041178585.1 Actinomycetota bacterium | reverse complement strand
TTTGACGACACGAATGCAGATGGGCTCGAGCGCGAACCGTTTGATGAAAACGACATTCCGTAATGTCTATTGATGTTCGTGCGTCGCTTGATGCCGATGTTCCAAGCGAGCGACTATTCGCAGTCATTCGCGATCTTGGTACCTACCCGCAATGGCTCGACATTGTTCACCTGGCGCAAGCCGCTGATCTTGTTGACGGCCTTCAATCCTGGAACGTTGAGCTTCGAGGAAAAATTGGCCCATTCGCAAGGTCTAAGCGTTTGCGAATGGTGCGCACAAAAGATGAGAGTCCGACCACGGTGGTGTTTGAGCGTCGTGAAAGTGATGGGAAGAAACATGCACCCTGGGTGCTCCGCTCGGTGGTAACTGAAGGTAATGGAACATCCACGTTGGATGTGCATCTCCATTACGGAGGCTCATTGTTTGACGGTGGAATTGTTGAGCGAGTGCTGGCGGATCAAATTGTGAGTGGCAAAGCCAAACTCACACAATTCCTCGCCGGTTAGTCAACTTCACTGGTTGACCTGCAGCTAACTGACCGCACGCAGCATCGATATCGGTACCGCGGTTGCGACGCACGGTCACATTGACTCCCAAGTCTTCTAATTGCTGAGCAAACGATCGAACTCCTGCAGCGCTTGTGCCCTTGGTCGGCCAACCCGGTGTTGGGTTGAGCGGAATCAAGTTGACGTGCGCTGAAGGCGTAAGTTGACCGCAGAGTTGAGCCAGTTCGCGTGCATCACGCGGCTGGTCGTTGATGCCATCGATCATGGCCCACTCAAAACTGATTCGACGATTCTTGTTGTCTAAGTAGTCACGGCAAGCTTGCATTAGTTCATTGATGGGGTAGCGCTTGTTAATAGGGACGAGTTCGTCGCGCAATACGTCACGAGCTGCGTGAAGAGACACCGCAAGGTTCACTGGGAGTGGCCGAGTGGCAAGTTTACGAATGCCAGGAACAATGCCAACAGTAGAGATGGTGAGATGGCGAGCTGACAACCCGATGTCTCCGTGAATACGTTCTACCGCTCCCCACACCATTTCTTCGTTGGCAAGCGGTTCGCCCATTCCCATGAACACCACGTTGGCTAAGCGTTGCTTGCGCTTTGCGCTTTCACGTGCCGCATACACCACCTGCTCAACAATTTCGCCAACTGTGAGGTGTCGAGTGAAGCCCGCTTGTCCAGTTGCACAGAAACCACATGCCATTGCACAACCGGCTTGCGTGCTGACGCACACCGTTGCGCGATCCTTGTAATGCATGAGCACGGTTTCAATGGGGTGACCACCGTCTGTGAGCGACCAGAGGAACTTAATCGTGTCGCCCTTATCGCTCACGCTTGCCGTAGTCAGATTCAAAGAGTTCGGGAATCCGTGAGCCAGTTCTTCGCGCACGGCACCAGGAAGCGTCAGAATTTGTGACGGCTCGGCAAATTGGGTGTACAGACCTTCCCACACTTGCTTTAAGCGGAATGCTGGCTGACCACTAAGAAGTCCTGCAATGTCTTCACGTGTTGCGTCGTAAAGACTGGTCATGCGTTCAGTTTAGAGGTGCTTTTGCGCCAACTTCTCGTAATCGAGCATGCGAGCACGAAGAACATCAAGGCTTGAAGTCCAGAATGCAGCGTCGGTGACGTCAATTCCAAACGCTTGGCCAAGTTCTTCTGCTGTATCCATTCCAGCGCGTGACAAAACGGTGTCGTAGTTTTCGCGGAAATGATCAGGGTTTGACTGATACTTCGCGTACAAGCCCAAGCCGAATAACAGTCCATATGTATACGGCCAGTTGTAAAAGTGGCTTCCGTAATAGTGAGGCTTGAGCACCCACATATGTGGGTGGCGAGTGCTCTGGTCGAGACCATCACCGTATGCATCGGACTGGGCTTGCAGCATGATTTCGTTGAACTCACTCACTCCAAGCGTGCGACGTTGACGACGTGCAAACACCTCGGTCTCAAACAGGAAGCGACTGTGAATGTCGACAACCACTTGCGAAGCACCGATCAGGTTGACATCCAGCAATGCAAGCCGCTCGTCGCCTTGCATGCGCGAGAGTCCATCTTCAACCACCAGTGTTTCGCAGAAGATGCTTGCGGTCTCGGCGAGTGCCATAGGCAATCGCTTTTGCAGCGGCGTGCGGTGGGCGAGTTGGGTGTTGTGATACGCGTGGCCAAGCTCGTGTGCAGTGGTCTGTGCCGAGTCCACACTGCCACTCCAGTTCAACAGCACAAGCGAACGGTCATCCACAAATGACATGCAGAACGCTCCGCCCGTTTTTCCTTCACGTGGTTCGGCGTCAAGCCACTGCTCGTCAATGGAGCGATCTACGAGGTGTGCAAGACGGTCGCTGTAACTCGAGAATGCATCTTTAACGAGGCTGATTCCTTCATCCCAAGAAATTGCGCCTGGAGAGATATGCAACGGCGCAAATAGGTTCCACCACGACAAACCATTGGTGTCGCCGTGAAGTTGTGCTTTTACTCGCATCCAGCGACGGAAGTCGGGAAGTGATGCTGAAATTGCTGACTGCATAGCCGTGAACGTTGCGTTGCTTACCGAGTTTGAATATAGCGAGGCATCGATTGGCGCCTTCCACTGTCGACGCTTGTTGACGGTGTTTGCTTCACCTTTGATGCTGTTCATTGCTGCTGCGCATGCAACAGAAACCGTTGGCCACGCGCGCATTTCTGCTTCGTAAGCGGCTTTGCGAACTGCGAGGTCATTGTCTGTCGCAAGTCCGCGAACGGCAGCCATTGGCATCGTCTTTGTTCCGGTTGGCAGATGCACATCTACCGACAATTGCGAAGTGAGATCGCTTTGCAAACGTCCCCATGCAGATGAACCTGTAGTGCCAAGTTCGGCGTATAGACCCTCTTCAGCTTCACTCATTTGGTGAATTGCGCGGTCTTGCAAGCGCAGCAATGGTCCGAGGTGCTCGCGAGCCTCATCGCTTACTTGCTTCAGAGCATTGGCGTCAAGGCTGGCCACCCAGTCGGCAAGGCGGGCAAGTAACGGCGAGATGCGCGCATCGAGATCTTCCATTTCGCTGAGCAGACCTTGTGCGTGCTCTTGGCGCGAATCAGTGCTCACCGTTGCGTAGATGTATGAAATGAGGATGTCTTGTTCGTCAACCGTTTTGTTGAACGCTTGGATGACAACATCTGCTGCGGCACCGTCCTGCGCGTTTGGAGTACGTGGATCGATGGAGCGGATGTTGTGTGTTTCAAACAGTGCTTCAAGACGAGCCACATTCGAACCAGCGCGCTCCATGGCGTCCGTGAAAGAGCGAGCATTAAACGATTCATGGACGTCGGCAACTGACCAGCGGGGAAGTGGGGTCTCATTTTCAGCAGTAAATGTCATACCGAAAAACTAGTTCACATCTCCTACAAACGCACGTTGCTGGTTGGTGACGCTGAAGCCAAGTGACTTGTACAGCCTGACGGCGCGTTCATTGCCGGCATCGACGTGCAGCATGCCTGTTGAGATTCCAGCACGCTGTAAATGGGTGAGACCGGCAATCGTGAGGGCACGTCCGATTCCTTTTCCGCTGAATCGTGGGTGAACCGCAATGACGTAGATTTCGCCGAGCACGGGAGCGGTGTCAAGATGCACCTTCGTCCAGCAGAAGCCTGCAAGTTCGTCACCTTCGTTGAGTAGTAAAAATCCATTTGGGTTAAACCATGGCTCTTGTTTGCGCGAATCCAATGTGGACTGAGTCCAACCGCCCTGTTCTAAGTGATCTGCGAATGCAGCATTGTTCACGGCAAGCCATCGCTCGTCATCGACGCCGCTTCTAAATGGTGTGGTCACAATGTCGGTCGATTCACGGAGTGGCAGTGCTACTCGCATTTGCAATGTGGTGCGACCTTCGTGGAGTCCAATGGATTGAGCAAGCGTCGCATGGATTTCGTTTGGCTCAAAAACCCACCAATGCACATGTCCGCCACCGGCTTCACGAATCACATTGATTGCTTCAGACAACAACTGTGGTCCGATCGATGCCATTTCGTAGCGATGATGAGGATGTATAACTAGGTCAAGTGCCCACGAATCATTCCCGCGCGACACTTGGCAATATGCAATGAGATGATCGTGCCCTGGCTGCCAGCCCAGGAGTCCTACGTATCCGGGCCGACCACCTTGACGAAGATCAATCCATAAGTGATCGGAGAGAGGTCGTTGACCATCGGCACGTTCGACGGCGAGTAGCAGCTCGTTGACTTCGGACAAATCATCGGATGGCAGTCGACGTTTGATGTCCAGATGGGCCATAACGCTCAGGCTATCGGTGTGACTCGCTAGTGTTCGGAACCATGGCCGCCAAGAAAGCAACTGCAAAAAAAGTCGCTAAGAAGCCAGCCAAAAAAGCGCCAAATAAGATTGTGGATCGTTCGGCTGAAATCTTGAAGCGACTCAAGGTGATTTACCCTGTAGCAATTTGTGAGCTGACCCATGACAATGCTTTCCAATTGCTTTCTGCAACCATTTTGTCTGCGCAGTGCACGGATGCTCGCGTAAACATGGTGACTCCCGCATTATTTGCGGAGTATCCAACAGCGGAGAAAATGTCGCAGGCAAACGTCCAACGTGTGGAAGAGTTGGTTCGCTCAACTGGTTTCTATCAAACGAAAGCTAAAAATCTCATCGGTATGGCGTCGGCGGTAGTTACGCGTTTTGACGGCGAGGTTCCGCGCGAAGTTGAAGACTTGATCACACTTCCCGGAGTGGGCCGCAAAACTGCGAATGTGTTGAGAAGCGTGGTGTTTGACTTGCCTGGACTGGCTGTTGATACACATGTCGGTCGGCTCTCTCGTCGCTTAGGCCTCACCGTTGAAGAGGACCCAGTGAAGGTCGAGTACGAGTTGAATGCACTGTTTCCGCCGGAAGAATGGGGTGGCTTTAGCCTCAGGCTCATTCTGCATGGACGCCGCGTGTGCGATGCCAAAAAACCAGCGTGTCATTCGTGTGAATTCAGCGACATCTGTCCATCGTCAGAGTTGCCACGGGCGCAAATGGCTAAATCTGCGGGGTCTCGCAGCAAGAAGTAACACTGCAAATTTTGCGCCAAATATTCAAATTCGCTAATTTAAATGCTCCGCCTAGACGTATGTTTAGAGCGAAGGCGATTTCGGGTCCGCCGCCTGAAGTCGCGTGATACGGGCCCCTTCGGGGGCCCTTGTCATATCTCCGATCGGTTCGGAGAGCGTGCCGTCTAGGATTTCGCGGTGCCTCGCGATATTTCCACTAACACAGCAAGTACTCGCGCAGAGCTTGCAGCACTCGCAAGCACGCTTGAGCAATGCAGAGACCGTATTTCGGCGCTTGCGGAAACCCGTGCAATGGCAGTGCGCGACCCGAACAATGCCGATTCTGGAGATGATCTGCTGACTGCAATCTACGAAGCAGAACGCGGCCTCAATAATTCCATTCGGTTGGTACAGCGTGCCGCAAAGCAAGGTCGCTTGTAATGCACATCTATCCAAGTCGTGAAGAATTCCAAAAACTTGCAACTGCCAACACCGTGATACCGGTATGGACCGAAATGCTGGCAGACGTAGAAACGCCAGTTGCCGCATATATGAAACTGGTGGGCGACAAACCGGGGTTCTTGCTTGAGTCGGTCGATCATGGTGAACGTTGGAGTCGCTATTCATTTGTGGGTCGCGACCCTCTTGCAACGTTGACACTTCGCAACGGCACCATCTCCATTGACGGCGCACTTCCTCGCAGCGTCAACACTGCAGACGGAATGTTGGCAGCAATGGAGTCACTGCTTGACGTCTACAAGTCTCCGTTGTTCCCCGAACTTCCACCATTGCAAGGCGGGCTCATGGGGTTCTTGGGTTACGACGTCGTCCGTGAAGTGGAGCAATTGCTAAATGTTCCTCGTGACGATCGCAATCTTCCTGATGCAGTGATGTGCATGATTGGTTCGCTTGCTGCGTTTGACCACTGGAAGCAGCGTGTGTACCTGTTGGAAAGTGTTCCTGTTTTTGAATTGACTGCAGCGCAAGTTGACGCCGCTTATGACGAAGCGATCGTACGAATTCATTGTGCGGTAGCCGACTTAACAAAACCGCTTTCGTATTTGCCAGTTGAGCCTCCTACTGAGGATGACAAGAAGCAACAGTTTGTTGCACCTGTGAATGGTTCCGACTACCAGCGATCGGTGGAGTCGGCAAAGGAATACATTCGTGCGGGAGACATCTTTCAAGTGGTGTTGTCGCAGCGGTTTGATATTGAGCTTGATGCCGAACCATTCGACATGTATCGCGTGCTGCGTCAGGTGAACCCCAGCCCTTACATGTATTACGTGAAACATGATGACGTGACCATCGTGGGCAGTTCTCCAGAGCCAATGGTGCAGTTGCAGGGTGGGCGAGTAATCAGCCGACCAATCGCCGGTACGCGTAAGCGAGGCCGAACAGATGAGCACGATCGCAAACTTGCTGCTGAACTGCGCGAGAACCCAAAGGAAGTTGCAGAGCACGTGATG
>JBEGVD010000036.1:0-7001 GCA_041178585.1 Actinomycetota bacterium | reverse complement strand
GAACTCCAACTGTTTTCACCCCACGAGCAACGCTGCTTGTAGCCATACCCCATGTCTAGTCCACTGGATAGTCTTGTGTCATGAAATCCTTCAATAACTTCATCAATGGCAAAGAAGTACCAGCCCGCGACGGGCGCACGACCCCAGTTATCGACCCGGTAACGGGCGAGCAGTATGCAACTGCAGCACTGTCTGGCGCGAATGATGTTGATGATGCAATGAAGGCTGCTGCAGTCGCTGCAGAGTCTTGGAAGAACACCACTCCTGCTGTTCGCCAAAAGGCAATCAATGACATTGCCGATGTGATGGAAAAGCACATGACCGAACTGATTGAAGCGGAAATTGAAAACACGGGCAAGCCACGTGCAATCACCTTCAGTGAAGAGGTGCCACCGATGATGGACCAGATTCGCTTCTTCGCAGGTGCAGCTCGAATGCTTGAAGGAAAGAGCGCCGGAGAATACGTCCCGAACTTCACCTCATATATACGTCGTGAGCCAATCGGTGTTTGTGCGCAAGTTGCGCCATGGAACTACCCGCTCATGATGGGCGTTTGGAAGTTCATCCCAGCAATTGCCGCTGGTAACACCACAGTGTTAAAGCCAAGCGACACTACGCCTGCATCAACTGCACTTCTCGCGAAGATCATTGGCGATATTTTGCCTCCTGGTGTTCTCAACGTTGTGTGTGGAGACCGCGACACCGGCCGCGCAATGGTTGATCACGATGTTCCGGGAATGGTTTCGGTAACTGGTTCAGTTCGCGCAGGTATGGAAGTTGCTGCTGGCGCATCAAAGTCGCTGAAGCGCTTGCATCTCGAACTTGGTGGCAAAGCTCCAGTCATCATTTTTGATGACGCCGACTTGGAACTTGCTGCAGAAACAATTGCAATGACCGGTTACTTCAACGGTGGTCAGGACTGCACTGCTGCAACACGTGTTATTGCGGGACCAAAGGTGTACAACGATTTCGTCACGCTGCTTACTGAGCAAGCGAAGAAGACCAAAACTGGGCGACCAGATGAAGACGTGCTGTACGGACCATTGAACAACAACGTTCACCTCGGCAAGGTTGCAGGTTTCCTTGATCGCGTGCCAAAGCACGGCAAGGTCAACACCGGTGGCTCACAAATTGGCAACAAGGGTTACTTCTTCGAACCAACTGTGGTCTCCGATCTTTTGCAAAGCGATGAGATGATTCAGAACGAAATCTTCGGACCGGTCATCACGGTGCAGAAGTTCAGCGATGAAGCAGAGGCGCTGAAGTGGGCGAACGGCGTGGACTTCGCGCTTGCTTCGTCTGTCTGGACTCGTGACCTCGGTCGAGCCATGCGCATGACGAAGAACCTTGACTTCGGTTGTGTGTGGGTTAACACTCACATTCCAATGGTGGCCGAAATGCCACATGGTGGCTACAAGAAGTCTGGCTATGGCAAGGACCTGTCGATGTACGCACTCGATGACTACACGCGCATCAAGCACGTGATGATCAACCTCAACAGTTAGTCTTTGCACTGATGGGGGAATCAGCAAGCGACGTCATTGTTCTTGACCATGTTTCAAAGCGCTATGGCGACTTCGTTGCAGTGCATGATGCCAATTTCTCCATCGCTACCGGCGAGTTCTTTGCCATGCTGGGGCCTTCTGGTTGCGGTAAGACCACAACCCTAAAGATGATTGCTGGATTCGAACAGCCAACAGCTGGTCGAGTCATGTTGGATGGGGTGGACGTCTCGGATGTGCCACCGTACAAGCGCAACGTCAACACGGTGTTTCAGCAGTACGCGTTGTTTCCGCACATGACGGTGTTTGACAATGTCGCATTCGGTCCGCGTTCAAAGAAAGTGGATGAATCAAAAATCAAAACAAGCGTCATGGAGATGCTTGAGATTGTGCGGCTGAATGATTTTGCTCAACGCAAACCGTCACAACTTTCGGGCGGTCAGCAACAGCGTGTTGCGTTGGCACGTGCTTTAGTGAACTATCCAAGTGCGTTGTTGTTGGACGAGCCATTGGCTGCTCTTGACTTGAAGTTGCGTGAAGCCATGCAAATTGAGTTGAAGCGCATTCAGCGAGAAGTGGGAATCAGTTTTATCTTCGTCACTCACGACCAAGGCGAAGCGCTCACCATGAGCGATCGCATTGCGGTAATGAGCCAAGGTCATGTCGAACAGATTGGATCTCCACAAGAGATCTATCGCTCGCCAGCATCGCTGTTCGTTGCCGGGTTTATCGGCTCGGCAAACCTGCTGCCTGGAACGGTGCAGAGCCACGATGGTCCAGATGCTGTAGTCGCATTGAAGGCAGGGTCAACCATTCGTGTTGCGGGTCAAGCTTCTGCACATGCAGTTGGCGCTCATGTTTCGGTGATGCTTCGCCCAGAGCGACTTCGCCCGTCTGAGCAAGCCGATGCAAACGGCCAAAGTCTGCAGGGCACCTTGACCGACCTGGTGTTTCAAGGCGCTACAGCGCGAATGATCGTTCGTCTGGCCGATGGCACCGAATTGACCTGTTTGGCCGACTCCTCGGCGCGCATGCCCCAAATATCGGTTGGTGCCACGATCAACGTGTCATGGGATGCCGACTGTGGGTACATCTTGGCTGGCTGGCCAGAAAAAGCCGGTTCCAATACCACTGATATCGATCACATTGAGTCAACGCTCTAATATTTAAGAACACGTCAACACAAAGGGGAATGAACATGTCGACACCAACACCAAAGAACCAGATGACCCGTCGCCAGTTTCTGGCTCGCACAGGAGCATTGGGAGCGCTAGGTCTCTCGCTCCCAGCATTTCTGGCTGCCTGTGGCGGAAGTGATTCGTCAAGTTCTGATGACTCCGAATCATTGTTCTTCGACAACTGGCCGTTGTATATCGATCCAACAGCCGACGGACTAACCGGAACCATTGATCGTTTCATGGCTGCAACCGGTGTATCAATGACTTATGGCGAGGGATACAACGACAACAATGAGTACTTTGCGAAGATTCAGCCGTTGCTCGGCAGTGGCAAGCCAATCGAAGCCGACATTATTGCGCCAACATTTTGGATGGCAGGTCGACTGATCAATTTGGGTTGGACCGAGAAACTTTCTAAAGACCTCATTCCAAATTTTTCAAACATTGAAGATGTCTATGTCAACCCAACATGGGACCCAACGGGCGAGTACTCCATGCCATGGCAAGCAGGAACTGCAGGAATCGCGTACAACATCGATGTAACCGGTCGTGAGATTAAGAGCGTTGCCGATTTGTTCGATCCTGAGTTCAAAGGCAAGATCGGCATGCTCACAGAAATGCGCGACACCATCGGGCTCATCTGCATGAGTCTCGGAATTGATCCATCAAAGATCACGTCATTCGAAGATGCAGCACCTGCATTCGAAAAACTTGCACAAGCAAAGAACGATGGCCAGATCCGTGCATTTACCGGCAACGACTACACCGATGATTTGGTAAGCGGAAACTTCGCAGCCTGCGTTGGTTGGTCGGGTGACGTGTTGCAACTTGGCAAGGACAGCCCGAATGTGCGCTTCGTCATTCCTGAAGAAGGCGGCACCAGTTGGTGTGACACCATGATTCTTCCAAAGGGTGTGCCTAACGCAAGTGCAGCGGCCAAGTTCATGAACTTCTGTTACGACCCAGTACAGGCTGCTCAAATCACGCAGTACGTGCAGTACCTGTCGCCGGTGAAGGGTGTTCGTGACGAACTTGCCAAGCTCGATCCAGAGCTTGCTGAGAACCCGTTGTTGTTCCCAGATGATGCGACCAATGCTCGATTGCGTTCGTTCGCAACGTTGAGCGAAGATGTTGAAGCGAAATTCGATGAGGAATTCTCGGCAATTACCGGCGCGTAAGCACCGTTCAAAACGCTGAACATCACATGACCGCAACGGTCGTCCGTCAAAACCGGATTGCGCATAATGCCGATCGCGTTGGGTTGGGCGCAATGATCGTGGCCTCAATCTGTTTGGTGGCGCTCGGAACTCGTTTGGTCAGCGGCCCAATGGTGTCGGTGATTGTGCTGGTGCTCATTCTCGATCTCGTGGGGGTGTTGGTGCTTGCCGCGCGTGGCGGGCCAGAGGCCAGGCGTTTGTTGGCCCCGTATGGTCTGCTGAAGCCGGGAATGCTCTGGTTGGCATTGTTCTTCTTGGCGCCAGTGTGGTCGCTGATTCGTATTTCGTTGTCGACAAAAGAAAGCCGATTTTCGGTTAACTACGACTTCAACTGGGCATTTCAGAACTACACGAAAGCATTCAGCGATTTTGGGTCTCAGTTTCAGCGAGCTTTTCTGTATGCAGCAATTGCCACGGTGCTTACGATTGCGATTGGCTATCCACTTGCTTACGTGATTGCGTTTCGTGGTGGAAAATACAAAAATATTTTGCTTGGGCTTGTGGTCATTCCATTTTTCACGAGTTATCTCATCCGTACCATCGCCTGGTCAACCATTCTGGCCGATAGAGGTTTCGTGGTTCGCGCCATGAACGCTGTTGGTCTTGGAGATGTTTTTGAGTGGCTGCACATTATGGACAACGGCAAACTGCTGAACACTCCAGCTGCAGTGATTGGGGGACTGACCTATAACTTCTTGCCGTTCATGCTGCTTCCCATTTATGTGAGTCTTGAAAAAATTGATGTCAACTTGGTGAATGCAGCAGGAGATTTGTATTCCAGTGCAACGCGTGCATTTCGCAAAGTGGTGTTTCCGCTTTCGGTACCAGGAGTTTTTGCCGGAACGTTGTTGACATTTATTCCTGCTGCTGGCGACTTCGTGAACGCACAGTTTTTGGGTAACCCAAACACCACCATGATCGGTAATTCGATTCAGGACCAGTTCTTGAAACAGAACAACTATCCGGTTGCATCAGCCATGGCGGCAGTGCTCATGGTCAGCATTGCGACGCTGGTAGTGCTGTACACGCGCATCTTTGGAACTGAGGATTTGGCATGATGCGCAAGCGCACCAAGTTCGGGCGCTACGCCTTAAATGTGTTTGCTGGCCTTGGTCTGGTGTATTTGTTTGCTCCAATCTTTTTCATTGTTGCCTTTAGCTTCAATAAGCCAAAAGGAAATTTCAACATTGCGTGGCAATCATTCACTTTTGATAATTGGCTTCATCCATTTGCCGAGCAATCACTGACGCGCGCGCTTTGGAAGAGTATTGAAATCGCAGCAGTCTCTACTCTCATTTCCACCGTTTTGGGTTCGCTCATCGCTGTTGCGCTGTCGCGATACAAGTTCCGTGGCAGTGGAGGCATCAACTTGTTCTTGGTTCTCCCGCTCACAACGCCCGAGATCGTGCTTGGTTCGTCGCTTGCAACACTGTTCCTTGGTCAGAATTTCATTGACTTTGGTATGACCACGATCATCATTGCCCACGTCATGTTTCAGGTCAGTTTTGTTGCGCTCACTGTGCGCGCACGAATTCGTGGCTTCGACTGGACGCTTGAACAAGCCGCACAAGACCTTGGAGCGACGCCACTGCGCACATTCATGAAGGTGACGTTCCCATTGATTCTGCCTGGAATTTTGGCCGCGGGTCTATTGGCATTTGCGCTGTCGATTGACGACTTCATCATTACGTTCTTTAACTCCGGTCCAGTGCAGACCTTCCCACTGCAGATTTATGGTGCTTCCCGTGTACGCATTCCGCCACAAATCAACGTGCTGGCATCCATGATTTTGTTCCTCAGTGTTGCCATTTTGATGACGGGAACCATTGCCGGAATGCGTAAGTCTGCTGAAAAGCAGGCCAATGCGAAGAAGTTCAAACTGTTGCATCGCAAGTAATGTCGCGGACCCACTACGAAGTTCTGGGCGTGTTGCCGTCTGCGTCCCAAGATGAAATTCGTGTGGCGTACCGAATGCGAGCGCGTGAGGTTCACCCAGATACTGCCGCTGGCAAACGAAGCGACGCTTCTATGCAGATGGCACATATCGCAGAGGCGTGGCGTGTGTTGTCAGATACAGCCCTACGTAGGGCATATGACGCTGCGCAAAGTCGCGGATACACGCAACCGATTTCGGAGCCCGAAGAGCAATTCTTTAATGTCCCGGTTCAAAGAGCGTCGTTTCCGTGGCGCATGGTCGGCTTCTCCGCAGGAGGCTTAATCGCACTTGTGCTGATACTCAACGCCCTTTCAGACCCTTCTGTTCCGCTTGGTCCAGATGGACTGTTGCAGGCGGGCTCATGTGTCGTGGTGAATGCGAATCAGCTCGCAGTAGAAGTGGACTGTGCAGAAGAGCACATCGGTGTCGTAAGAGCGTTGGTTGGGTTCGACATGACGTGTCCTGCAGATACGCAGCCCATTCGCGATCGTCAAGGAATGGGAATCGCCTGCGTTGTCCCGAGTTAGTACTGCAGAGAACTAGTCTTTAGCCGTGGCCAAGCAGTGTGAACGACCTGGTTGTAAAGAGCCGGCAATTGCCGCTTACTTCCTTGATTCTGCTGAATTGCTGATGACGCTGGAAAACTTTGTTCCCGTCGATGGTATGCAAGTGAATGGTCTGTGTCGCAGGCACGCGGATGCACTGGTGGTTCCGCGTGGTTGGCGAATTGAAGACAAACGCGAAAATGTTCCGCGTCTATTTCCGATAACACCGACAACTGAGAAGCCAAAAGCGAAAGAAGCGGCAGCCAAGAAATCTGAGCCAAAGAAGAATCGGACGAAGTTACCTCGTCCAAGTATTTTCGACGAATTGAAGAATGACAAGAAGGCCGAAGAACTTGTTGTGCCTGTTGCTGAGGTCGTAGTTGACAGTGACGTGGAGTTGGAAGAAACCAAGGCCATTCCGTGGAGTCCGCAATTTGATCACACCAACGATTTAGGTGGTGTGCTTCGCCCGAAGGGACGTCTGCTCAGTCGAGCCTTCAATTTTGACGACACGAATGCAGATGGGCTCGAGCGCGAACCGTTTGATGAAAACGACATTCCGTAATGTCTATTGATGTTCGTGCGTCGCTTGATGCCGATGTTCCAAGCGAGCGACTATTCGC
>JBEGVD010000035.1:0-3255 GCA_041178585.1 Actinomycetota bacterium | reverse complement strand
TCAATCGAAACACTTTCCGGCATCAAGATGGTGATCGGATTGCCTTTCACTGCTGCAATCGCAGCAAGCGCAATTCCAGTGTTGCCAGACGATGGCTCCATGATGCGCTGACCAGGCAGCAATTTTCCGTCTGCAATCGCTTGTTCAATCATTGACTTCGCAATGCGATCTTTCACCGAACCAAATGGGTTTTGGCCTTCAAGTTTTGCAATCAACCGCACACGCGGGTTTGGAGACAGGTTGCTGACATCAACAACAGGCGTGTTGCCAATGAGGTCGAGAACGCTCTCATTGATCACCATGCGCGAACCGTGGATTGTTGACTGCATTAGTCATAATTCTAGCCCTAGGAAAACGGTAATAGTCAGTTGTGCTGCTGAATTGCCGTTTCGGTGATTACACCATCAATAATGCGGAAACTCCGTGGCTCTGGGACCCCGCGCTTCAACGTGACGATCATGTAGTGCCAACCCGGATCTGGAGCTTGAGCGACGTCGGTGGAACTTGGGTAGGCCTCGGTATGGGTGTGGCTGTGCACGACTCCCACCACTTCCAAGCCAGCATCCTCTGCATTTCGCTCAATCACCAAATGCTGCTTTGGATTAATGGTGTACACCTTTGCCGAGTGCGCAATGTTTTCGCATGCATGAAACTCAAGTACTTCGCCAGACGAAATGTTGCCTACCAACAATCCACAAGCCTCTTCTGGATAACACGAAATGGCGTGCTCGCCAATGGCTTGCAATACCTGTGGCGACACCAAGAGCGTGGTTTCAATACTCATCTGATTTTCAGGCTACCCGTATGCTGAAACGAACGATATGAACGCACAAAACAAGCAGAACGAGCGGGAGCACCTAGACCGGGTGGTTGCCAGTAATCGTAAGGCCAGGCACGACTACACCATTGTGGATGTGGTTGAGGCCGGCATTGTGCTGCTCGGGAGCGAAGTAAAAAGCGTGCGTTCAGGTCAGGTTCAGCTCGCGGATGCCTATGCACATGTGGTGAACGGCGAGATGTGGCTAGACGGAATCCATATTTCCTCATATGCGTTTGCCCACGGAGTTGGCGCACACGAGCCCATGCGTCGTCGCAAGCTGCTCCTCCACCGCGAGCAAATTCGTCGCATGCAAGACCGCATTAATAAGGAACGCCTCACGATTGTTCCGCTTGAAATGCGCTTCAGTAAAGGTCGCGTGAAAGTCGACATTGCACTTGCTAAAGGCAGGCAAAAAGCCGACCGTCGCCAAGCAATTGCCAAGAAGGAATCCGAGCTTGAAATGCGTCGGGAAGCTGGTCGCCAGAAGAAACAAGGACAGTAAGCCGAATATCTCTCAGAGTACGATTATGGACTAAGTCCAAAGTTTGATATATTCAATTCTGTGCTTGACACCTATGAAGACCTGCTGAGAGCCCATGGCCTCAATGTGACCGCCCAACGGCTTGCCCTTTTACGCACCATTAGCGATTTTCCACACATCACTGCCGATCAAGCCACTGAGGTTGCACGCGAACAACTCGGTTCGATCTCTCGTCAGTCGGTGTACGACACGCTCAACACGCTGGTCGAAAAAGGTCTTGCACGTCGCATTCAACCCATTGACTCCCCTGCATTATTTGAAGATCGAGTTGGCGACAATCATCACCACCTTGTGTGCAGATCGTGCGGATTGGTAACCGACGTGGATTGCGCAGTTGGTGCGCGACCCTGCCTTGAAGCCTCCAACAACAATGGCTTCATTATCGATGAAGCGGACGTGACGTATTGGGGCGAATGCCCTTCGTGCCAATCCGCAATAACTTCTCAAGTTAAACAGCAAACCCGAAAGGAAAACCAATGACAGATACAACAAGCGCTTGCCCATTTAGTGCGGGCGCAACAACAGCACATGACATGGGAACCACCAACTCAAAATGGTGGCCAAACCAACTCAACGTAAAGGTCTTGCATAACAATCCAGAGGCCGGCGATCCAATGGATCCTGACTTCGATTATGCAAAAGAATTTGCGTCACTTGACCTCGATGCAGTGGTCAAGGATCTGACCGTATTGATGACCGATTCACAAGACTGGTGGCCAGCGGATTACGGCCATTACGGACCATTCTTCATTCGTATGACCTGGCACGCTGCTGGTACATACCGAATTCAAGACGGTCGCGGCGGCGGTGGAACTGGCATGCAGCGCTTTGCTCCATTGAACTCATGGCCAGACAACGGCAACCTCGACAAGGCACGTCGCTTGCTGTGGCCAGTAAAGCAAAAGTACGGCAACAAGTTGTCGTGGGCAGACTTATTCATTCTTGCTGGCAACGTTGCACTCGACTCGATGGGCTTCAAGTCTTTCGGTTTCGGTGGCGGTCGTGCAGATGTGTACGAAGCAGATGAAACCTATTGGGGCGAAGAGACAACATGGCTTGGCGACGAGCGCTACAAGGGTGACCGTCAGCTCGACAACCCACTTGCTGCAGTGCAGATGGGTTTGATCTACGTCAACCCTGAAGGCCCGAATGGCAACCCAGACCCAGTGCTTTCAGCACGTGACGTCCGCGAAACATTTGCACGTATGGCCATGAACGATGAAGAAACCGTTGCACTTGTAGCCGGTGGACACACATTCGGTAAGGCTCACGGCGCAGGCGACCCAAACAAGTTTGTTGGCCCAGAACCAGAAGCTGCACCAATCCAGGCAATGGGCTTTGGTTGGATCAACTCGATGGGCTCAGGAAAGGGCGTTGACACCATCACCAGCGGCATCGAAGGTGCATGGACAACTAACCCAATTAAATGGGACAACGACTACTTCAAAATCCTTCTCGAAAACGAGTGGGAATTGACCGCAAGTCCAGCGGGTGCAAAGCAGTGGATTCCAAAGGGTGGCGCGATGGCGGGAAGTGTGCCAGACGCACATGACTCATCACGTAGCCATGCTCCAATCATGACCACAGCTGACTTGGCGTTGAAGTTTGATCCTGAGTATTTGAAGATCTCGAAAGATTTCTATGCAAATCCAGACAAGTTTGCCGATGCATTTGCTCGTGCGTGGTTCAAACTGACCCACCGCGACATGGGACCAAAGTCCCGTTACGTCGGAAAACTTGTGCCAAAGGAAGACCTCATTTGGCAGGATCCAGTTCCAGCTCCAGCAAAAACTCCATCAGCAAAAGACATCGAAGCCGCAAAGACCAAGATTCTTGGTTCAGGCCTCAGCGTGTCGCAGATGGTTGCAACCGCATGGGCTTCGGCATCGTCATA
>JBEGVD010000034.1:0-3651 GCA_041178585.1 Actinomycetota bacterium | reverse complement strand
ACGCGTTCCATTTCGCGCTGACGACCAATTACTGGGTCGAGCTTGTTGTCTTTTGCCAACTGCGTGAGGTTGCGACCGAACTGATCAAGAATTTGGCTGCCACCTTTTTCCTGAGGCTCATCTTTTGCTCCGGCAGGTGCACCTTCGGCTTTGCCAGAAGGACCCTGATAGCCCGACAACAACTGAATTACTTGCTGACGAACACGACTGAGGTCGGCTCCAAGCTTGACCAACACTTGAGCGGCTACGCCTTCGCCTTCGCGAATAAGCCCAAGCAAGATGTGTTCGGTGCCGATGTAGTTGTGGCCAAGTTGCAACGCTTCGCGCAACGAGAGCTCAAGAACTTTCTTGGCACGAGGAGTAAATGGAATGTGACCCGATGGCGATGAGCCACCCTGACCAATGATCTCTTCAACCTGCGCACGCACTGCTTCAAGTGAAATGTTGAGCGACTCAAGTGCTTTGGCGGCTACGCCTTCACCTTCGTGAATGAGTCCGAGCAGGATGTGCTCGGTGCCGATGTATGAATGATTGAGCAAGCGGGCTTCTTCTTGAGCCAGCACAACGACCCTTCGGGCCCTATCGGTAAACCGTTCAAACACTGGACAGACCGCCTTTTTTCTCGCTGCGAACCTTTGCTGAAGTGTACCCGTGGGGGGTGACGGCTTCCTGTTGTACTTGACACACGCACGAAAAAGTTGGGGGTGTGAGGCTCAGAAATTGAGGGTTTTTCTCGCACCTTCGTTCGCCGTTTCACAAGCCACCATGCCTAGCCTTATTTGCATGGCTGTTGCCTCGCCACTCCTCGATTTGTCGCAAATGGATGCCGACCGCGACCGCGTGGAAGCTGCCATGTTGCACGCAGTGCGCACGCGTGACGCCTATCTCACACAAATTGCAAGCCACCTGATTGTTGCTGGCGGAAAACGTTTGCGTCCGGTCATGACCATTGCTGCGGCGAAGGTGGGAAATTCCGAACCAGTGTCCGACAATGTGATTTTGGGCGGTATTTCCTGCGAACTCGTACACCTTGGGTCGTTGTACCACGATGACGTCATGGATGAAGGCGTCACTCGTCGTGGCGTGGAAACCGTCAATGCCAAGTGGGGCAACCTGCAGGCCATTTTGGCTGGCGACTTTCTGTTGGCTCGTGCTTCGGAAATCGCAGCCGGCTTAGGTAATGACATAGCAGGGCTCTTGGCACGCACTATTAGTCAATTGTGCGAAGGCCAAATTGAAGAACTGCGCTTTACCTACAACGTGTCGCGCACCATTCCTTCATACTTATTGAGCATTGAAGGAAAGACTGCTTCGTTGTATTCAACTGCAGCGCGCATTGGCGGACTTGTTGCTGGTCACGACGCAGTAGTGGTTGATGCGCTTACCAATTATGGAACTTCGTTTGGCATGTTGTTTCAAATTATTGATGACATTTTGGACTTAACAGCAACCGATGAAGAGTTGGGCAAGCCGTCAGGTCACGATATGGAAGAAGGCGTGTACACACTTCCGGTCATGCTCACACTTGCTAATGGCGAAAGCGCAAGTGATGAATTGCGTGAGATGTTGGGCAAACCACTTTCCCAAACCGAACGGCTTCGTGCGCTTGAAATTGTGCGTGCAGGCGACGGTGTGCAACGCGCAATTGAAACAGCAAAGAGCTATGTGCAACTTGCTGAAGCAGAGTGCAATCGCATGCCTCAGGGCGAAGCCACCGATGCATTGCGTGCAGCGCCAGGCGCGCTGCTTAGTTCTGTAATTCGCTAATCGCGTTTGCTGCGGCAAGCCCCGAAAGCGCAGCGCCTTCAACCTTTGGACCGCTCATTGCATCACCAGCAATAACGAGCGATTCGTGTTGCCAAATTCGTTCTGGCCACGGTGTACGAGGCGTAGCAAACCGCCACTTTTTTACTTGGCTCTCGACGATGCGTGCCTGTCCAAGAAAAGGCTGTGCATGTTTGATGAGCAATTGATGTAGCGAATGTGGCTCATCGTCCCAATGTTGCTCACTAAATGCAGGGGAAAAGTGCAGGGTGAGCGCAGGGATGTGCGAGATTCCCTTCATGTAGTTGTCGGCGACAAACTGCAGCGATTCATCTGGGTTTTGTATTCCACCGGGTGCAGGCACGGCGCTTTCGCCGTCAAGTACAGCAAGCAGACCAAGAGTGCGGTCGTATGTACATTGAAACAGCGCTTCAGGAATATCAACGTGTGCAGTAATGAGTAATGAATACGCCTGTGGCAACGGGCAAGTCACGATCAAAGCATCCGATTGGTACACGGTTCCATCATCGATCTTGGTTGACCATGACGTGTCTTCGTTGCGAGTCACTTCAAACACAAACGTATTGCAGCGAACGTCAATGCCTTGTGCAAGGTGTTTGGCAATGCCGTTCATGCCATGCCCACCGATGTAACGAGGGTGGCCGTCTTGGCCGGAGAACCCTTTGCACCATTCGCGAACTACCCCCGCCTGAATCCACTGCTGAACATGATGTTCAAATTCATTTTCGCGAACAGTGAAAAACTGCGCGCCGTGGTCGAGAGTTGCATCGCCAATGCGACGCGTTGCTAAGCGACCTCCTGGGCTTTTGCCTTTGTCCAGAACTACAACGTCATGTCCACTCTTCTGTAGTTGTACTGCTGCCATGAGGCCCGCAAGGCCAGCGCCGACAACGACTACGCGCATAGCTAGGCAGTCAGTTGTTGTTCGGAAACACGAGCAAGCTCTGTGCGCTGCAGAAACTCAATCAATATTTTGTTGAAGGTTGACGAGTGTTCCATCATCAATCCGTGTGCCGCTCCAGAGATAATCACTAATTCGGCATTAGGAATTCGCTCAGCGATTTCTTCGCTATCGCCGCGTGGCGTGAGAATGTCTTGATTGCCGACGATGACCATGGTTGGCGCAGAAATTGTGGAGAGTAGATCGACAAGGTCTTCGCGAGTATTCAAAATGGCATCAATTTGTGACACAAACGAATGCCGTGGACGAAGTGCGGCGAGTGGACCCATCCAGGTAAATGCAGGAACAAGTCGGCGAAATGAGCGCGGGCTCATCACCCACTGCGCTGCTTCTTTTCCAACTTCGATCATGCCTTTGTCTGCAGCTGTTTGTGCCCACGCCTGCAACAGTTCTTGACGCCACGGGTGGTTTCGACATGCGGTGCACACCAGGGTGAGTGAGCGAACGCGATGTGGATATTTCACAGCAACAATTTGGCTAATGACACCACCCATTGATGCGCCAACTACGTGTGCGGTTTCAATACCTGCAGCATCGAGTACTGCAAGTGCATCGTCGGCCATTTGTTCAAGCGTGAATGGCTCAGTTGGCTTGTCGCTTCTGCCTGCACCGCGGTTGTCAAATGAAATGATGCGAAACCGTGTGGCCATTGCAATGCGCTGCAGATTCCATGCGTTCTTGCTCGCACCAAGACCTTGAATCATGAGCACTGGAGTTGCTCCAGATTTTCCTGTCACTTCATAATGAATACGCGTGCCGTCAGTTGCGTGAACGAATGGCATGATTATGCAACCTTGCGAGTTGGTTGAATGCGAATCACACTTGGCCACTCATATAAACGTGTCAGTACCTGTTTTGTGGTGTGCAATGGTTCGAAGTTCAACATGTGCAGCATCGACTCAGAA
>JBEGVD010000033.1:0-8517 GCA_041178585.1 Actinomycetota bacterium | reverse complement strand
GAGGTTTCCACGAACTGCTTTTTCTTTTGTCTTCACCAACGAAAGAATTTCTACGCCATCTAGATCGAATTCGGCTTCAACTTTTATGGTGTCGCCTGTCTTTGCTCCGGCATCAAGAATTGAACCATTGAGAGTTCCCTTAGGGGTCTTGGCGCCAGCTGCGCGCCACGTCCACGTTCCATCTCCACGGTTACTGGTCAATTCGATATCAATGCGCTTAGACATGGGGCTCTACGGTACCTGCGAAAAGTGAGTTTCCCCAATACGCACACCATATTCGTGCGCACTACGGTATGCGAATGGCAATTTATGCACTTGGAGACCAAGTTCCAAACATTCACGAAACTGCTTTTGTTCACCCCGATGCGGTGATCATCGGTTCGGTCGAAATTGGAGCTGAATCGACGATTTGGCCAGGTGCCGTACTTCGCGGCGACGACGGGTACATCAAGATCGGTGCGAGAACCAGCATTCAGGACAACACTGTGATCCACACCACGCCACAAGATCCAACCATTGTTGGTGACGATTGTGTGATTGGCCACATCGTGCACCTTGAGTGCTGCATCATTGAAAATGGCGCACAGGTGTCATCAGGCGCGGTCGTATTGCATCGGGTGCGAGTTGGCACGGGGGCAATCGTTGCTGCAAACGCTGTAGTGCTGAACGATCAAGTCGTGCCGCCAGGAGCACTTGCTGTTGGAGCCCCAGCCATCATCAAAGAAGGTCGTGCGCGCTCGTCGGATATCGCGTTTGGTGCCAAGGTGTACGTCGAAAAAGGCAAGTGGTTCAAGAATTCAATGCGCAAAATTTCTGATTAGTCGCTAGTCCAACACGGATAACAACGGTGAAGCATTGAAGTCGTTCAGCATGGGCAAATACATGCGCGTTGCATCCTTGCGGAACTTCACGCTGATGTCTTCTCGGAAAAACTTTGCGCCTTCACGTATGACGTAATTGAGAATGAAGAATCGGTACGCCCATGGTAGGAATAACAGCTCTCGCTTTGAAAGCGGAAAGACCGCGTGGTACTGACGCAGAAACTTTAAAAAGCGCGGTTCCAGCAAAGTGTGCGGGGAGTAGGTGAACGATGTTCGGTCACCAGTTGCGGATGACACACGAGAGAAAAAATAGAAATCCAACATTCGAGTATCAATGCGAAACCAGTCGTAGTCCCATCGGCTGAATAGCTGAAACTGAGAAGACTGATGTTTGACGGAGAAGTTACCGAGGTTCCAATCAACCAGAACAGGAATTTTGTCCCATTCATCAAATCGGATGTGCTCTAGGTGAAGAAGAAATTCATGCGTTGACCGTTTGGCAATATCAATATCGTCATGACGTAATCCAAAGTGCTCTGCTGCGAACTCGTGAGAGAGCTGATCGAGGAGATGGATCGCATCACCTTTCACCGAGTTTGAGGTTGGGGGCAGGCTGCCGGCGATCTGCGAACACTCACGATGAAATGCGGCAATTTCTCGCGCCAAGTTTTCGATTTGATCGTCTGTCAATATTGGCGGTAGTTGCATCGCCCGTTCCACGTCGGTGTAAAAGGCAACCCAGTACCTTCCGTCATACCACGTGTAGGCATGACCGTCGCGTGGTAACACTTCAGCAAGAAAACCTTCCCAACGCGTACCGCGCAACAGTTGTGCACTCGTAAACAACCGATCGTGATCTTCTGCAAAGAGAAAATATGAGCCGTAAGACGATATCTTCGCCACGATGTGTGATGAATCGTCAAACACCACGCGGAATACGCGATTAGTTGAAACGTGTGCACTGACCTCGACCAAGTGATCAATGGTTCGCGTCGCGTCATATTCCGACCACGCAGTAGATACCAGTTGCTCTGCTAGTTCACGCGAAGGGAAGACCGTCACACAGCACCTCCACGGAAGCGACTTAGAGGAGAAAACTTAGCGCTGAGATACTGCGCGAACGCCAATTGGCGCGATGAGCCGATATCCGGCTGCATGCCGTTCTTCTTCAGACTCTCCACCCCAAAAACCATACTCATGATTCTCACGTGCATAGGTTCGACATGTATCGAGTACTGCGCACTGCACGCACACCGTTCGTGCCATTGCTTCGCGACGCTCACGAGCTTGAGGACGCTCTGCAATTGGTGGGAAGAACACTTCGGTGAGTCCGCGGCATTCAGCAACGTCCATCCACTCATCATCGGTTTGCACGCGCTTTGATGTGAACTCCAGTGATGCCATGATGCCCCCGCAACGTTGAACAACCCTGTCGTGACTCTAGGGGATAACTAACCAATCAGTCAATTAGACCCACATGCCCTCCATTAGGCCAGGAGAGCGCGTACACCAGCAACGAAAGCATCAATTTCCGGCTCGATGACGTCCCAGGCTGTCATCCATCGAACCTGGTCTATGGATGTATCCCAATCGTAGAAATGAGCCCATTCTTGCAGCCGAGCGCGCGGCGCTTTAGCGATGATGGGGAACATGCTGTTCGCGGCGGGAGCAGATGTGAGTTGCAGCGATGCGATGTCTTTGGTTTTGTCGAACAACATACGAGCGGACTTATTTGCCTGACTACCCAAGGTGATGAACAGGTCGTCTTGCAACATCGCTTCGTATTGTGCAGAAATAAATCTCATTTTGGAGTGCAATTGTGTAACTTGCTTGCGAACGTACACCGAACGTTTCGCAAATTCTGGATTGAAAAATACAACGGCTTCTCCAAAGATTCCACCGGCTTTAGTGCAACCAAACGTCATTGCGTCGATACCTGCGTCACGAGTAAATGCACGCAGCGTTTCACGCGTTCCGCCGAGCGCAGCCGTTGCGCTGGCGATTCGTGCACCATCGAGATACACAAACATGCCCATACTGTGAGCAGCGTCGCTCAACGAGCGAATCTCATCAACCGAATACAAGGCACCCAATTCAGTCACTTGTGTAATGGCAACAATCCCAGGTTGGGGGGCATGCTGATTGCCGAACATTGATTTTGTAGATTCCAAATCTTGAGGACGAAGTTTGGCGTCAAGGGTTGGAACGGTAATGAGCTTGGTTCCCAATGCGCGTTCCGGCGCACCAGTTTCATCGACGTTGATATGCGACTGAGTGGCACACACAATTGCATCGGCAGGTCGCAACATGCTGGCGAGCGCAAACACATTTGCACCGGTGCCGCCATACGCGAACTGGGTAACCACATCGTGATCGAACAGTTCTTTGAATGCTTGTTCAGTCCGCACCGTAATTGGGTCGGCGCCGTAAGCAGGGACGTGACCAGCATTCGCCTTCGTAATCGCCTCGAGAACTAGTGGGTGAGCGCCAGCAACATTGTCACTCGCAAACGAAGATTTTGGCGGCGTGGGCAGTTTTGTCACAGATCCAGTATGGGGTGCCATCCACACATTGGAATCAGTCTTGACTTATCTTTTCGTCATGACGAAATCACTTGATCTAGGGGTTGGTCGACCTGGCGAACTAGGGAGTACTCGCACCGAACGACCAGTTGCAGATATGGCTAAATGCGTCTGGTGCAGAACGCCGTTACCAGTGCAAACGGGATCTGGGCGTCCACGCAGGTTCTGTACTCAAGCCTGCAAGCAATGGGACTGGGTAGCCCGTCAACGAGCCTCTGAGCTGGCTCTCAGCGAAGATGAATTGGTCGTGACACGCAGCGAACTTGATGCATTACGCGATCAAATATTCATCTTGAAATGCGCAATTGACGACGTGGAACAAGACCTAGATCCATCAATTGATCCGACAACACGTGACTTCAAAGCCGCATTGACATGGCTATTAGATGCTGCGAAACCCCTTGTGACAGACTCGATTACTGGGGTTTCCCAACCGGGTTGATTTGTGGGGTAAGCCCATAATCATAGTTATGTAAAGTTAGGACTGATCATGAAAACACTGCCAATCAAGGGAATCCCTGCCCCGCAGGTTTTTGATGACCTAGAGATGCTGCGTAAAAACGATGTTGATTGGCGCAATGGACGCGTGTTCAGTTTGGCGTACTACGCAGGCCCTGAAGCCATTGCAGTAGCCGAAGATGCGTACCGTCGATTTAGTGGCGAAAACGCCTTGAGTACCGATGCGTTCCCAAGTTTGCGAATCATGCAATCTGACGTGTTGTCCATGGTTGGTCCATGGCTTGGCGCCGACAAAGATTCTGCCGGATTTATGACCTCAGGTGGCACAGAAAGCATCCTGATGGTTGTTAAGGCTGCCCGCGACCAGTTTGTGGCCACTCACGGCGTAGCCAACCCGAACATCGTTCTGCCCACATCTGCTCATGCTGCATTTGAGAAGGCTTGCCACTATTTCGGTGTTGAATCGCGACGGTCTGACGTTGGTCCAGATTGGCGAGCCGATATCGAATCTATGGAGCGACTAATGGATAGCAACACCATTTTGATCGTCGCCTCTGCCCCGCAATATCCCCAAGGTGTCATCGATGACGTCACCAGCATTGCTGCTCTTGCAATGAAGCATGGCGTGAACTGCCATGTTGATGCGTGCATGGGTGGCGTGACACTCGCCTACCTCGCGAAACTTGGGCATGCAATTCAGCCATGGAATTTGCTCGTTCCTGGCGTGACTTCCATTTCTGTAGATCTGCACAAGTATGGCTACACCTCAAAAGGTGCATCCGTTGTGATGTACCGCAACAAGCAATTGCGATCGCATCAAGGATTCTTTACCGACAATTGGCTTGGCGGAATGTATGCATCTTCTGGTGTTTTGGGTACCAAATCAGGAGGTGCAATTGCGAGTGCTTGGGCGGTGTTATGCCATCTCGGAGACGATGGTTACACAAGGTTGACGAATCATGCACGACAAGCAACCGAGAAACTTGCCAGTCACATCACTGCTCACGATCATCTCGTTCTGCGAGGATACCCCGACTCCACGCTCATCAGCTTTGGTGCAACTGATCCGTCATCGCTCAATGTGTTCGCCGTTGCGGATGAATTGCGAGCACGGGGTTGGTACGTCGATCGGCAAACTCCGCCAGATTCACTTCACTGCACGGTGAGCGCGGTTCATCACACCACCATGGATGCATTCATCGTTGACCTCGATATCTGTATCAATTCGGTGTTGAGCACTCGCCTGTCGGGCGATGTCGGCGCTTACGGCAACCTAGAGTGATGCCATGAGCAGCAACGAGTCGAGCAATCAAAGCACCGCAGCGTTTGGCCAGCAACAAGTAAACGATCTCTTTGCGCTGCTCTCTGAATTCAATCCAGTTACTTCCGGGGCAAAGGCTGTCGACCAAGCGAAGCGAACAGTCGAATCACTTATTTCTGCAATGGAACTCTTTGTTCAATCGATGGACAACATGAATCAAGTTGCTTCGCGCGTTAATCGCTTACTTGATGACATTGAAGGACCTATGCGCCAAGTAATGCCACACGTTAATGGCGCGTTAGGTGCGGTGAACAAACTTGCTGAAGTTTCTGGTGCATTAACCGAGATCAGCAAACGACTTGGACCTCTGATGGCTTTCATGCCACAGACTTCTAAACCAAAAGATTCAACTGCCCCATCAACTCCTGAAGCGAGCTAAGGGCGGCGCTTAGAGCGCGATGTCGAGTTGTGCAACTACGCGTCGAGCAGTTGTGCTCGCCTTCTCCATACGCACGATCTGCGAGTCGACTTGATCTTTCACTCCAGACAACGGCAACACGTTAAGCACGCCCTGACCGTTGCGCATCACGTCAACGAGTTGGTCTCCCTGACACAACACCACCGACTGTCCGCTAATCACAATGTGAGCTGCCGCAATTTCGGTGTCAACGTGGCTGCGCAAATAGTTGAACACTTCGCGCACTGACTCAAGCTTGATGCCGGCATCGAGCAGACTCTTGATCACTCGAAGCTCGAGGAGGTCGCGATAGCTGTACACGCGACGTGAACCGCTTCCGGTTGCGTCACAACCCGATGGCCTCACCAAATTGGTGCGGGCCCAGTAGTCCAGTTGGCGATAAGAAATTCCGACAACTTCAGCCGCTTGGGTACCGCTAAATCCCTGATGCATCAGGTCAGGCTACGGGCGCTTTTGGGGTTTGACTAACCCTGGAAATCCTCGGGATTGATTGAGTTAATGAACTCACGGAAGTCGTCAAGAATCTCTTCTTCATCTGATTCCTCGGCAGTCACTGCAGACTTTCCGACTTTGTCCATCAGATCTGATTCTACAAATACGGGCACTTCGGCTCGTACGGCCAACGCGATGGCGTCTGAAGGGCGCGCTGAAATGATTTGCTCTGCACCGTCAACGGCGATGTGGATATTGGCGAAATAGGTATGTTCCTTTACGTCAGTAACCACCACCATCACCACTTCCCCACCCATTTGCGAGATGGTATTGAGCATCAGATCGTGCGTTAATGGGCGATCGGGTACCACACCGCTCAGAGCCACCGAAATCGAGGACGCTTCTGCTTCGCCGATGTAAATGGGAATCACCCGTCGCGAATCATCAATTTCGCGAATCAGCATGACGGGAATATTGGAGGGAACTTCAACTCGAATACCTTCAAGTTCGGCAGCAAGTCTTTTCGTCATGACGCAATCACCCTACTGCCCACGGTTGCCACGGAATGATCGAGCGGCAACTTCTACAAGCGTGGACCTCAATTGTTCGCCCAACTCAATCAACTCATCAAGCATTTCTTCCGCCTGAGCCTTCGACGCTGGATTCTTGCGCATGAAGATTGGTTGAACCTTCATTTCGTACATTGACACTTCTGCTTCAGCCTGGCGCTTCAGCGTCTTTAAGTTGCGCACATCAATACCGAGGTCAGAAAACTTACGGACGATCTCCAAAACTTCCCGATCTAGCGGCGAGAACATTTCCAATTCACCAACTTTGCGTGGCGTCACAATTCCCGCTGCAATTACTTCCTTGAGCAACTTTTCGTCCATATCGATAGCAAGCAATAGTTCGCCACGATCAATTGACAATGTGTCGTCACGCATGGCACGAACCTTGTGAGGCGCAAGTGGCGCCGTCGATAACTTCTTCGCCGCCGCTGGATGTGATCCTTGGTGTACGACACCACGTACCCCTGTTGGGTCAGTGTCGTCGTATGGACGAATCATTCCATCGCTCGTGTCGTTGTCGAGGCGCGTGCGTATAACTTTCAGCGGCAAATAGTTTTCTCTCTGTTCGCGCAATATGAAGCGAAGGCGCTCTACTTCCGAATCGCTGAATTTGCGATAGCCCGACGGGGTCCTCTCGGGTTCAATCAAACCCTGACTTTCGAGGAATCGAATCTTTGAAATGGTGACGTCAGGAAACTCATCAAGCAATAAACCAAGAACTTCGCCAATCGATTTGTAGTTCTTCTCATCCATTAAAGAACACCATGCGATATTTGCCAATCTGCAATTCGTCGCCTTGCTCTAGTGCCAATTCGTCAATTCGCATCTGATTGACATACGTACCGTTGAGTGACCCAAGATCTCGCACTACGTATCGACCGTTGTCGAGCACAACTTGTGCGTGGCGACGTGAAACAGTTACGTCATCTAGACAAATTGCACTTTCTGGATGACGCCCAATTGTTGTCAAACCATCGACTACGTAACGATTACCACTTTGAGCGCCTGATCGAATAACGAGAAGGCCCTTACCCGATTGCAACTCTTTACTAGACAGTGAGACATTGTCTGCATCGCCCGGTGCATCCTGGAGCGGATCAACCTTTGCAAGCACGATCGTCCGCTCTTCGGGCTGATCCAGAACAGAACCGCAGGCTGAACAGAACCCTGATTGCGGCGGGTTGCGATGACCGCAGCTGTTGCAAAACACGTACGACATACCCCTACCGTAGCCCTTTGGCGGCTCTCCCCTTCTGAAGATTCGTGCGCACGATGGGCACGTAGGTCACAGCCGTGTAATACGACAGGGCTAAACCTGGGATTGCGCATAGCCATCCCACAACCAGTGCAAAATCGGCTGTGACATGCGTGCTTCCGGCTAGCAACAAAAACGGGATTGCCATCATGAGCAAAAATGTGTACCACTTGCCGTTGTTGCTGACTGGAAAGCGCTCCATTCCCAACATCGTCGCCACCAACATCGTCACCCCGACCAGTACCTCACGCACCAAAATGGCAATGCACAACCACATGGGTACCGCTCCGTCGATCAGAACGCTGATTGCACTGACCACGAACAACACGCGGTCGACAGTCGGGTCAAAAACTGAGCCAAAGGCGGAAACCTGATTGAATTTTCGTGCAAACCAGCCATCTACCCAATCGGTCACTCCCAGAACGCCAAGCAGGAGTGCAGCTCCCGCACGTTCGTCTTTGGCGAAAAGCAAATACAGGAACAGCGGCAAAACACACAGACGCCCCAACGTGATGAAATTCGGGATACTCAGCATGCCTGACCACATGCTTGTCTGGTTGTCGCTCACACAGCGACAATACAAGCATTCGCTGTACTGTTGTCGCGATGGCTTCAGTATTCACGCGAATCATTGCAGGCGAACTGCCGGGAACATTTGTC
>JBEGVD010000032.1:0-3096 GCA_041178585.1 Actinomycetota bacterium | reverse complement strand
AGCGATCGCTCGGGCCGAGCGACCCAGCCCGAGCGAAATCGCCAACGAACTGGCCACCGAAGCACCAATTCCATCACCGATGTTTGATGTGGATTCGTTGCCAAGTTGGCCCTCATTGCCCAACCCGAAACACTTCACCGAGTTGTCAACGAGCACCACGCATGTGTGGGTATCTCCCGCCGAGAGATACCCAATACGTTCACGACTGATCGACGTAGATCCGCCGCCTACATCTGCGTGAACGATGCTCGCGCATGACAACATGAGCACAGACGCAATGGTGGTGAGTTTTTGAATATGCCGCCGCATATGTTGCGAATATACAACGAATTCCAGAAGGACACAAGGGGTATCCCGCATAAAAGGGGCATAAATGTTTTGTGAAGTACCAAACATTTCTGCGGACACGTGTACGGGTGGTGCGGAACTCGAATGCAACCGCAGTGCCCAAGATTGGTCTTCAGTCCGAAAGCACCCTGATTGCCCGTAAATGTTGGGGTTGCGGAGAATGGGCCTGTAACGGCGTAGCCTTATGAGGCCCTCTCAGTGGCCCCTACTTTCAGGAGAATTCATGTCCACACCATCACCAACCGTCGCGCCTGCAACTGGCCGCCTCGGTGTACTTACCGTCGGTCTCGGCGCTGTTGCAAGCACACTCATTGCGGGTGTCGAGCTTGCCAAGCGCGGACTCGGCGCACCAATTGGCTCACTCGCCCAGATGGACACCATCCGTCTCGGCAAGCGCACCGATAACCGCAACCCCATGATCAAAGACTTCGTGCCACTTGCACGTTTGGAAGACATTGTGTGGGGTGCATGGGATCCGTTTCCGGATGACGCGTATGTTGCGGCAACTCGTGCGGGCGTGTTGGAAACCGGCAAGCACCTAGAAGCCATTTCAGACACCTTGCGTGAAATTCGCCCAATGAAGGCTGCTTTTGAGCGCAACTATGTAAAGAACATCGACGCCGACAACATCATGGGCAAGATCTCGAAGCGCGAAATGTTGAACGCAATCCGCGCCGACATCAATAAGTTCCGTGATGAGAAGAAGGTTGACCGCGTGGTCATGATTTGGTGCGCAAGTACCGAAATTTTCATTGAGCCAGGACCACAGCACCAGAACCTCGAAGCGTTCGAAAAGGCAATTGATGCCAACGATCCAATGATCGCGCCAAGCATGTTGTACGCCTACGCAGCAATTTTGGAAGGCGTTCCATTCGCAAACGGCGCACCAAACTTGGCAGTCGACACTCCGGTGTTGCGCCAGCTTGCTACCGAGCGCAAGGTTGCCATTTCGGGCAAAGACTTCAAGACGGGTCAGACCCTCATGAAGACCGTGCTTGCACCAATGTTGAAGGCTCGCGTTCTTGGTTTGTCGGGTTGGTACTCCACCAACATTCTTGGCAACCGTGACGGCGAAGTACTTGACGATCCAGACAACTTCAAGACCAAAGAAGAGTCGAAGTTGGGTGTACTCGAAGACATCTTGCAACCGAGCCTGTTCCCAGAGTTGTACGGCAATGTGTTCCACTCAGTAAAGATCAACTACTACCCACCACGTGGTGACAACAAAGAAGGCTGGGACAACATCGACATCTTCGGATGGCTGGGTTACCCAATGCAGATCAAGGTCAACTTCTTGTGCCGCGACAGCATCCTTGCTGCCCCACTTGCACTCGACCTTGTGTTGTTCATGGACTTGGCACAGCGTGCTGGCCTTGGTGGCATTCAAGAGTGGTTGTCGTTCTATTACAAGAGCCCACAGGTTGCACCGGGACTTCACCCAGAGCACGACTTGTTCGTTCAGCTTGCAAAGTTGAAGAACACGTTGCGCTGGATGATGAACGAAGACCAGATCACACACCTAGGTCGCGAATATTACGATGAGGCTTAAGCTCGCCGCGATTATTGCGGGAGTTATTGATGTTGTTGCAGTCGTGGTTTTTGTTGTTATTGGACAACGAAACCACGATGGATCATCCGATGTCTATGGGATCATCAACCTTGCAGCACCGTTTCTGATTGCACTCTTGACATCATGGGTCGTGTTGCGCACCTGGCGCGGACCATTTAACCGAGCATCATTTGTTGCAACGTGGGTAATCACCGTTGCTGGTGGCCTGTTCCTGCGACGAGTGGTATTTGACCGCGGCATTGCAATGGCATTCATTATTGTCACCGTGATCACTCTTGGCTTACTGCTCGGCCTTGGCCGCCTACTTTCGCGAAAGATGAGCGCGAAAACTAGTCAATAATGTTGGTGATGGCGCCGGTCTCGGCTCCCTGCACCAACTTGGCATACTTGCCCAACACACCACTGGTGTAACGCGGGGCGTTTGGCTTCCAACCCTTGCGTCGGTTTGCAAGTTCGTCATCACTGACAAGCAGGTTCAAGCTCTTGGTGTGAACGTCGATGCGAATGCGATCTCCATCCTTGACGAACGCGATTGGACCGCCATCGGTTGCTTCTGGTGCAACGTGACCGATGCAGAAACCCCACGTGCCACCGCTGAATCGACCATCAGTAATGAGTGCACAATCTGCACCCAGACCTGCGCCCTTCAACGCACCAGTAATGGCGAGCATTTCGCGCATTCCCGGACCGCCTTTTGGTCCTTCGTAACGAATGACGATGACTGTTCCAGGTGTGATTTCGCCAGCAAGAACTGCAGCCATTGCGCCGTCTTCGCCGTCGAATACACGTGCTTCACCTTCGAACAACATTTGATCTTTGGTCAGACCAGCAACTTTGACTACCGAACCTTTCGGTGCAAGTGAGCCAGTGAGAATGTTGATTCCACCTTCAGTGTGAATTGGATTGCTGAGCGGATGCACCACATCACCATCTGGTGCTGGCGGATTGATTTCAGCAAGGCTCTCTGCCATGGTTTTTCCACTGCATGTCATGACATCGCCGTGTAACAAACCTGCATCAAGCAGATGCTTCAACACCACCGGCACACCACCGATGCGGTCAACATCGGTCATGTGATACTTGCCGCCTGGCTTTGTGTCAGCAATGTGCGGAACTTTTGCCGCAATGCGGTTGAAGTCTTCGAGATCAAGTTCGACGTGGGCTTCGTTTGCAAGCGC
>JBEGVD010000031.1:0-3388 GCA_041178585.1 Actinomycetota bacterium | reverse complement strand
ACAGCAACATCGAGATACACAATCTCTCCAAGGCAATCACAGCCAAGAGTGAGCGAATTGGTGTAATTACCAAGACCAAACTCTCCAGTATCAAATGCATTTTTACGATAAGAACCTTGACTTTGGTCTCCATAAGGAATCACCAGCTCTGCGATTGACAGGCGGTGAGCAATCTTTCGCAACGAACCGTTGTCATCAAACCACACGTCGTGCAGAACCAAACCCTCGCGTTGACCAAACCCAACCCGAAAGTTCCATCGCTCCCACGACACGTGATGACCATCCAGCACAAACGAAACCCCTTCAGGTTGATGGATGGAAAGCGGCTTCACATTGATCGTTGCACCCGTTTGACTTTCGCGGTACGGACCAGGAGTTTGCGGTATTGCAATTTCAGGATCATCCTCAATTGCAACCACAGAAAAGTCTGCAAGATCGACAATGGCATGCAGCCCAGATATTGGATGTGCATAAAAGTTTGCGTTGGGTTCTGGCTGTAACCACATCGGAGTCCAGATCAACCTTCTACCGTCATCTAAATGTTGTGGAATTTGTGCACCAATTGACCATGTTTCCATTTGCACTGTCGCAACATCGTCAATGCCACGCGCACGCAAGGCTGCAACAATCCGCGGATCAGCCTTTACCGCGGCGACTGCCATCTGCGACTCACTACTGAGGATTGGCGCTTTGGCACCCTCGATCACTTCCGTGCTGAGAAACGTGCCATCAACTGCAATTACACATTCCTGTACTTCGCAATTTGACTTATCGAGCACCGTCACACGTGCTGCCCGTTGAATGTGCTTCCCTAATTTGAATTGAGCAAAATCGGACTTTGATGGTTCTTCAACCTGCACCATTGCTATGAGGTGACGCTGATTGATGAGAAACCGCGATTTGAGAGCAGCGACGACGGTTTCGAGTTCTGTTTTAGACAGCGGGTCTAGCGGGTGCGCTCGGGTTTCCATAACGAGAAACTAGTCGTATACGACTAACGATTACGGTGCCGATGCACCGCGATCTTGGAGCTTTCGCTCCGAGGGTGGGGATCGAACCCACGACCCACGGATTAACAGTCCGTTGCTCTGCCAGCTGAGCTACCTCGGAAGGACGGGCGTCAGCCTATCGGGGTTACCTGCGCAGTTCGTCCATCGCAGCAATCACCGAAATACATTCAGGATTCGCAATGGCTTCACTATTTCTCACTGGTCTGCCATTCACTGCGTCAGCAAGGGCCAATTCCACCAATTTGTTGCTTCGAGTACGAGGAAGATCATGCACTTGCACCACAAGTGCCGGAACGTGCCGCGGTGTACACGCAACACGTATTCGTTGCTTTAGATCCGCAATAAGTTCGTTAGTTAATTCTGCTTTTTCTGCAAGACGCACAAGTAGAACAATGCGCACATCGTTTTCCCAGTCCTGACCAAATACCAAGCTCTCCACCACATCCGAATGCTGCTCGATTACTCGGTATATCTCGGCGGTACCAATTCGAACTCCACCAGGGTTGAGCGTGGTGTCGCTACGGCCATGAATGATCATGCCCCCATGCTCCGTCCACGATGCAAAGTCACCTTGGGCCCACATGCCGTTCAAGCGCTCAAAGTATGCAGACAAAAATTTTGGGCCAGGCTGAGTTTGAACCGGGAAGCCCTCGTTTCCGTCGTTCCAGAATCCAATCGGCATGCTTGGAAACGGTTGACGACACACCAATTCTCCTGGCGTGAGCGGTTTGTTATGGAGCGAACTCAACTGTTCATTAACAACATCAACCGCCATACCAAGCATTGGGCCTTGAATTTCTCCGCGATACACCGACTTCGTTGGATCTCCGCCTACAAAGCATCCACATAAATCGGTGCCACCAGAAATGGAAGCTAGATGCACATCGCTCTTTACTGATTGATACACCCAATCGAAACCCTCAGGTGCAAGTGGTGAGCCTGTTGAACAAATGGTGCGCAGTGATTTCAATGCATGCGTGTTCTTTGGCTGAAGATCGGCTTTACGCAACGAGTCAATAAATTTTGCCGACACTCCAAGCAATGTGATGTTTTCTTCATCAACAATGTCAAACAATCGCGACATTGTCGGCGCAGTTGGTGCACCATCAAACAACACTGCGGTTGCACCAGAAGCCAACACCGACACCAGCCAGTTCCACATCATCCAACCTGTGGTGGTGAAGTACATAACACGGTCCCCGGGTTGTACATCGCAGTGCAACTGATGCTCTTTCATGTGTTGCAACAACACTCCACCAGTGCGATGCACGATGCACTTTGGAATTCCTGTTGTGCCAGATGAGTACAACACGTACCACGGATGATCAAAGGCAAAACGTTGAGGACTCACTGGAGCGCCAGATCCGCTGGCAACAAAGTTGTCGTATGCAACGGCACCCTTTGGGACAGTTGTTCCAATATTGCTGACAACAACCGTTTCAACAACTGTTGGTAGACCTTTGCAAATTTCCGATAAGCGTTCGAGACAATCAAATTGCTTTCCGTTGTACAGATAACCATCAACCGCAAACATCACCTTTGGCGCAATTTGCCCAAAACGATCAAGCACTCCATTTGTTCCAAAATCTGGAGACGATGATGAAAACACTGCACCAATTGATGCAGCACCAAGCATGACTTCGATCGCTTCGATGGAGTTTGGCAACCAAGCAGAGACTCGGTCGCCCGCCACCACTCCACGAGCCTGCAGCGCAGATGCAATTGAGGCAACACGAATGCGCAACTCGTCCCACGAGCGCGTTCGCCTTTTGCCTGCTTCATCAATTGCTACGAGTGCTTCCCCGCTCCCAGTCGTTGCCAACATGTTCTCAACGACGCTGATGGACGCATCGGGGAAAAACTGTGCAGTCGACATCGACGCACCGGACTGCGGAGCAACAAATGCTCGGCTCCCTTTTTCGCCAACAACCCCACACTGGTCCCACACCAGCGACCAAAACTGGTCTGGATTTGCAATTGACCATGCATGCAAGTCGCCTGATTCATTGGCTGCCTGAGTAAATGAATTCATTCGAGATTTGGCAATTCGCTCAACCGCTGGCGTCCACTGGGCTTTGGCTGAATCGGACATCGGCACTAACCTAATAAAGCCGTTATAGGTATTGACAATTAGCGGTTTTGCAGACTTTAGTCAAAGGGGAAATTATGAACTGGGGAGCTTTTATTACGTGCGCTGTCACGGGCTCGGGAGAAACTGCACATAAGAGCGACAAGGTCCCGGTCACTCCAGAACAGATTGCAAACTCGTGCATTGAAGCCGCGAAAGCTGGAGCTGCAGTTGTGCACATTCACGTTCGTGACCCACGCACTGGTCTTGGCTCGCGCGATACCGAACTGTACGCAGAAGTTGTCGATCG
>JBEGVD010000030.1:0-5220 GCA_041178585.1 Actinomycetota bacterium | reverse complement strand
TCAACTACTTCATATGTCTCTTCAAGCAGGTGTTTGACGAGCGACTGGTGTGTTTGCTCTATGTCCCATGGGCACTGCTCACGCAATGTGCGCGCGAGCTGGTGAAGCTTCACCATTTCACCAGCAATGGGCTGAGCAAGTTGAGGTATGTACAGCGTGGTGAGGTGGTCGGCAGGGAGCACGCGATCGAGTTCTTGCCATATGGTGTGTTCAACGCGTTGATCGGGAAGTCCAAGGTGATGCAACAGAACGACTGGCTCGTCACCAACTGCTTCATCGAATGACAACTTCACATCGGACAGCACCCAGTCGGCATGCACTTGAGCAACAAGCAGTGGCCCGCGCTCATTGGCTGCTTCTGCTGCAAAACGATGGCCGTCAATTAATCGAACTCCTGCATTCACAGGGTCTATGCCGAGTGCTTCCCATGCAAGATCGAGAAAACTCATGGCCGGCAGAACGTGAACTTCAATTCGTGGGTCTGCACGAAGTTGCGTCACGCTTGTTTCGAGAAGCAACGGCGAACCTGGCACTGCGTACAACACTTCACCATGTTCGTTAGCGGCGGCAATCAGGGTTTCAGTAATTGCTGCATAGACATCGTCAAACGTTGGCAGCGATTCGTAAAGATGATCAAAGCTCTGCGCAGCAGGCAACAAGTCTGCGGACGGGTGTTTTCTAGTACGAACGAATTGATGTGGAATCGATGCAATTGCTTGCAGCGTTGCTTCAGTAACCGTGTTGCGCGGGCCTGGCCCTAAACCAACAATGACGACGCGACCAACCGATGTGCGATTGCTCATGTCGTCTGCAATTTACAGGTCGGTGATTTTTCCGGTTGCTGTGTCCCAGCGACCGTACTCAGACGCAATGGTTACATCACGTGTTGCAAGGACGCCTGACATCAGCAACATTCCCGGAGACTTTGACATCATGAGTGCGAGCGATGCCTTGATGTCGGCGAATGGGCGAATCATGATGACGTGGTAGCCAAAGCTTGACTTCACAGGACCAGTTGGAACGCCAACTGCTGCAGTCAGCGCACCAGCGGTAAATGCTGAGTCAAATTGTGATTGGTAATCGGAAAGTGGAATGCAATCTCCGTCGGCCGAGCCAAGGATGCCACCAGTTGTTGCTGCGTTTGGTTCGGTGCTGTATTCGCCAGCAAGTTTCTTGAAGTCTCCACCGTCGTTCAGTTTTTCAATGACTTCAGTCGCTGTTGCTTCATCCTCGACCAAAATATGTTGAGCGCACATTGCACCAACTGATGCAGGTGCTTTGTTGTACATCAATTCAAGGTCGGCTTCAGAAGGTGCCTTCACTCGGGTAAGTGCGAGATCTCCGCTGTTCAGCCCAATGATGAGGTCTTTCAAATCTTGACCCAACGTGTCGTAACCGGCATCTTTAGAGATTTGGTCAATCACCGCTTTGGTGTCTGCGTCGGTAACAGTCACGTTGTACTGCTTGAGCACGAGATTGGTTGCTTCACCACGAATGATGGCGGCTAGTACCGAACGCACCGCGTCCATTGGAACTACGCCGTTTTCGAGCTCAATCTGACCTGCGTCTGAGAGCTGAGAAAGTGCTGTTTCAAGTGTTGTTTTTGCAATTGCAGAACCGTCAACTGACGCAGCATCATTTTTTGAACTTCCACCGCAACTTGCGAGAGAAATCATTGCAACACATGCAATAGCGAGTGAACCAACATATTTACGGGAGGCGCGTGACATTTGGTAAAGCCTAGTTGTCGTCAAAGAGTTCCTGCAGGAACGACACCAAATAGTCAACAACTCCAGCATCTGCTTGTTTGCCTTGTGGGGTACGGGGCAGCGTGACACTGAGTTGTTTGGTCTGCTCATTCCATTCGCTGCTCTTTGCAATTCGAGTCAAACGCATTTGTTGGCTTGCCTTCAGCGAAACAGGCAGTAAACGCGCTCTGCCATCAGCGACAACGAGTTCGCGCAGACCAACTCGATGACATTCAGCGCGCAACTCTCCAACGCGGATAAGTGCAAGTGCTGCATCTGGAAGTGGACCGTACCGGTCGATCCATTCATCGCGAATATCGGCAACGTCTGACTGCGTGGTGACTGCAGCAAGCCTGCGGTACGCATCGAGGCGTGACTCTTCCTTCGACACGTAGTCGGTAGGCAAGTACGCGTTGGTGGCAATGTCAAGCTTGAGTTCGGGAACAATTGGCGGAACGTCTTCGCCCTTCATTTCCGAAACCGCTTCTGTTACTAGTTGGCAATACAAGTCGTAACCAACGGCTGCAATGTGGCCACTTTGTGCTTCGCCCAACATGTTTCCTGCACCACGAATTTCTAAGTCGCGCATGGCAATTTTGAAACCGCTTCCTAATTCGGTTGCTTCACCGATGGTCTTCAAGCGTTCGTATGCGTCTTCAGACAACACCTTGTCGCGCGGATGAAACAAATATGCATATGCACGCGAACCACTGCGTCCTACGCGACCGCGAATTTGATGCAACTGTCCAAGCCCGAGTAAGTCGGCACGCTCAACTACCAGTGTGTTTACGGTTGGCATGTCGATGCCACTTTCGATGATGGTGGTGCACACCAATACGTCAAACTTTCCTTCCCAGAAATCAAGAACAATTTGCTCGAGTCGGCCCTCGTCCATTTGGCCGTGCGCAACCGCAATGCGTGCTTCCGGAACCAGTTCGCGAAGCTCTTGCGCTCGCTGCTCGATGCTTTGCACGCGATTGTGCACCCAGAACACTTGGCCATCGCGCAAAAGTTCGCGGCGGATTGCTTCGGTGGCAACACGGTCGTCTTCTTCACCAACAAATGTGAGAATCGGTTGGCGGTCGGCAGGTGGCGTTTGCAGCAACGACATGTCTCGAATTCCCACAAGGCTCATTTCGAGTGTGCGAGGAATTGGTGTTGCGGTCAACGTGAGCACGTCCACGTTTGTCTTCAGCTTCTTCATCATTTCTTTGTGCGTTACGCCGAACCGTTGCTCTTCGTCGACAACAAGCAACCCAAGGTCTTTGAACTTCACGCCTTCTTGCAACAAGCGATGTGTACCAATCACGCAGTCCACGTCGCCACTGGCCACACCTGCAAGAACCTTTTTCGCTTGCGAGTTAGTGAGAAAGCGCGACAGGGACTCAACGCGAATTGGATACCCACGGAACCGTTCGGCAAACGTGTTTGCGTGTTGCGATGCAAGCAACGTGGTGGGCACGAGAACCGCAACCTGCTTGCCGTCTTGAATTGCCTTGAACGCAGCGCGCACAGCGACTTCGGTTTTTCCAAAGCCCACATCACCACATACCAGGCGATCCATTGGAACATTGCGCTCCATGTCACCCTTCACCAATTCAATCGCTACGCGCTGGTCTGGCGTTTCAACAAAGGGGAATGCGCCTTCCATTTCGTGTTGCCAAGGTGTGTCTTCGCTGAATGCATGACCTACCGCGTTCACTCGGCGCTGGTACAGCACCACGAGTTCTTGGGCGATTTCGCGAACCGCTGAACGCACACGTTGCTTTGCACGGGCAAAGTCGCTTCCACCAAGTCGGTGCAGCGTTGGCGAGTCGCCGCCGATGTATTGGCGAACCGCATCAATGTGGTCGGTTGGTACATACAGCTTGTCACCGTCTTTGTAAGCGAGAAGCAGGTAGTCGCGCTCGGAGCCGCCGATAGTGCGCTTCACCATTCCTTCGTATTTACCAACGCCGTGATAATGGTGAACGACGTAGTCGCCAGGCTTTAAGTCTTGAAACACCGAAGTGGTGTCGCGTTTGCGCGCGCGTGGCTGGCGGTGCGTGCGGCGTCGACCCGTAAGGTCGGTTTCTGCAATGACGGCAAGTTTCACTTGCGGAAGTGAATATCCGTGATGCAGAGGAGCAACCACCACGTACGTGCCGGGCTTACTGAGGTCTGCTTCTTTGCTTGCGCTGAGATCGCGAACGACCACGCCATTTTGCGTGAATACTTCGATCAGTCGCTGCGCCGAACTTTCACCCTCTGCGGCAATCACCACAGTCCACTTGTCGATGAATAATTGCTGCACTCGCTTGGCGGTTGCTTCTGCATCGCTTGTCGCCTGACCCCAACCAGTTGACTGCACCGTTGGTGCATCAATTGCTTCAGATGGAAGCGAAAGCGACAACGCATTCAACGACTGCGAAGGCCCGAACAGTTGATCGATGTCTAGGTGCAGGCGAGGGAAAGTTCTCTCTGCGTCGCGGGCCCATGTACTTGCCAACGCTTTTGCCAAGTCATCTTCCTCTGCAAGCAAGTCCTTCGCGCGGTCACGCATGCGCTTGGGGTCAACAAAAATGAGTTCACTTGAATCTGGCAAGACATCGGTAATGAGTTGTTCGCGTTCAATAAGCCATGGAAGCCAACTTTCCATACCTTCAAAGTTGGAACCATCGGCAAGCCTGTCCCAGTGTTCGCGACCCCACGGCTCGCTTGCTACCAAGGCACGAGCCCGTTCGGTTACGCCTTCGTCAAGTTGCAGTTCGCGTGCAGGGAAAATGATTGCTTGCGCTAAGTCGTCAGTGCTGCGCTGGTCGTTCACATTGAACGACGTGAGACGGTCTACTTCGTCGCCCCACAGGTCAATACGAATTGGGGTGTCTGCAGTACTTGGGAACACGTCAATAATCGAACCGCGACGTGCAACTTCGCCGCGATGCTCAACAATCTCTTCACGGCGATAACCGTCGTGCACCAATTTGGCAAGCAACTGCTCGGAATCAATTTCCTCTCCTGGCTTAATGATGATCGGTTGCAATGTCGTTGCACCAGGCCCAAGTTTTTGCAAGAGTGCACGAACCGAACCGAGCACAACCTGTGGCGGGTTTTCACTGCGCAAACGCCACAGCACTTCAAGCCTGCGACCCATCGTCTCCACACTTGGGCTTACTCGTTCAAATGGCAGTGTTTCCCAAGCGGGAAACATCAGCGCATTGTCTGCGCCCAGAAATTGCACAATGTCATCATGAAGTTGTTTTGCTGCTGTGCCAGTTGGCGTAGCCACCACCAGGGTGCTACCAGGTGACCGCGCGCTCAAAGCCGCAATGATCGCTGCGCGTGATTGTTCTGCGCATGCCAGCACCGAGTTGCGTCCGCCAATTGCAGCGAGAGCTGGCTCTTGGCTGGCAGTAAACGCTAGGTCGTGCAACAGCATGCTGGACGCGCCGATTATCGGCCGTTTATTTGTTGCATTGCGGCTTGTGCGCCT
>JBEGVD010000029.1:0-11570 GCA_041178585.1 Actinomycetota bacterium | reverse complement strand
CACAGGTGATTATGTTGGTGCCCAGTACGAAGTTGAGCCTGATGCATCTTCAGCCTCCTATCCACTTGCCGGCGCAGCAATTGCGGGTGGGCGAGTGGTGGTGTCGGGACTCGGGCGTTCTTTGTTGCAGGGAGACGCCAAATTTGTCAATGTTTTGGTTCACATGGGTTGTTTAGTTGAGATCGCTGGTGACGATGTGGTTCTCTCGCGACCACAAGATCGTCAACTACAGGGCGTGACCATCGATATGCGTGATATGTCCGACTTGGTACCAACGCTTGCGGTTGTCGCGGCCTTTGCGCAAACTGCAACCACAATCAAGGGGGTTGGTTTCATTCGCAAGAAGGAAAGCGATCGCATTGGCGATCTTGCCCACGAACTTCGAGAACTTGGTGTGCAGGTAGATGAAATCGCTGATGGGCTGACGGTGCACCCTTCGAAGCCTCATGGCGGCATGGTGAATACCCATCACGATCATCGACTGGCCATGTCACTTGCATTGATCGGGTTAGTGACGCCAGGAGTAGTCATTAACGATCCAATGGTGGTAACGAAGAGTTGGCCAGAGTATTGGACCATGCTCGGAGCCCTGCAATGAGCGTGCTTCGTCCAGACGGAATCGATGTAGCACTTGTCATACGACTGAGTGCGAAACACCCGCGCTTTGCAGAAATTCAATTACGACACCAAGCAGCTATCGCTGATGGCAATCCCAGTTATCGCGACCCAGCATCTGGTCTCACCGTGATGACCTCAAAATTTTTGGCCGATCGTGGTTATTGCTGTTTGAGTGGGTGTCGTCACTGCCCGTTCGAACAGGCTCAATGAACTAGATTGGCGACAAGTAATCGCCTGTAATGAGGGAGCAATTTTGAGCGAGATCCGTGAAATCATGACCTGGGAAATGTTCGGTGTGGCGAGTCGCGAACTTGCCATTCAAGTTGCCGAAAGTGGTTATGAGCCTGACATCATCTTGGCAATTGCACGTGGTGGATTGCTTTCGGCTGGCGCTCTCGGATATGCGTTGTCGGTGAAGAACACCTACACCATGAATGTTGAGTTCTACACCGGAGTCAATGAGCGCTTGGCAGTTCCCATGATTCTTCCTCCGGTTCCAAGTTTGGTTGACCTGAAGGATTCCAAAGTACTCATCGTCGATGACGTTGCCGATACCGGGCACACGCTCAAGCATGTGCTGGAGTTCTGCAAAGGCCAACTCGCAGACACACGTCTGGCGGTGCTCTACGAAAAGTCGCAATCAATTGTGAAGTGCGATTATGTATGGAAATACACCGACGAATGGATCAATTTCCCATGGAGCGATAAAGATCCAGTCGCCAAACGTAAGTGGAGCGTCAAAGACGCCTGATATCAGCCTGCGAAGGTGATATCAGGGTTAAGGAACTCGTTGTTCACGATGTCGCTTGCTGCGATATCGGCAATGTCCAAGCCCTGTTCGCGCAAGACTGGTGTTGCTTTACCAATGAAGTCGTTCACACGAGTTTCTTCAAGGTCACCAAACGTAGGGGTGTCGCCGTTGCCAATGATGTTGAGATTGCGCATCTGTTCGACACCGTTTGCCAAGTCACCATCGGACTGTGTCCACCAGCTGTCATAAGCAACAACAGCGGCCTTGATGATTGCGTTCGCGCGATCTGGCGAATTGAGGTAGTCCAATTGGGCTTGCTGCAACATCGGCACAAGCAACTCAAGGCATGGACGCAGCTCTTCTAACTTGTCTGCTCGAAGTGCCAAGTTTTGCGGATACGAGTTCCAGCCCAAATCGTGAATCAATGTGTAGGCAACGTTGACAGCACCGGTATCCAAGTTTGCGTACTTGTACGGCTCTGAAGTAGCAAAACCCTGATGCGCGGCATCTTCGGTAGCGAGGAGCAAGTTGCCTTTGTAGTTGCTGTCAACCTGATCCTTAGACAAAATGCCTTGAGCTACGAAATAGCGGGTCCATGCTGGGTCGCCATAGACGTAGATTGACTTCACTTCCTTTGCAACGTCAGCAAGTGTGAGAGCGGTTGGGTGTTTTGCTCCGTCCCACAACACCACCTGAGGGTTGATGTTCAGCGCGTTAAACACAGCAATCGTTGGTGCATCTACGAAACGAGTGATGGCGACATCTGTGCCGACGTAACCGAGCGTGATGGCGTCATCTGAATACATCGCGGTTACTACTGGAGTCTGTAGGAAAGGGCCACCAGCGCGAATTTCAAGCTGCACACCTTGATCAATACCTTGCACTGTGAGGGTTCCAACTGTTGCGCCAGTGTCTTTGGATGAAACTGCATCCGCACCAAGCAATTCGTACACACCACCATGCTCCGACTGAGGGAACCAGTCAGTTTGGACAACAACTTTCTCTGGGCAAATGCCGGCAAGTGCCCCTGTTTGCGGAGTTGCCGGAGCAGAGTCGCTCTCTCCAGAACTTCCACACGAAGCGGAAATGAGGGCTACTGCGGTGAGTGCACACGCAGAGCGTAGAACGGATGACAATTTCATAGGGTCTCCAGTTTGTAGTTTGTGATTGCTTAACGTGCTACTGATTCGTGCCATCTTCCGATGACAATTCGATTCAACACGCCGAAGCAGATAAAGAGCATAAGACCTAAACCGGTCGCGAACAATGCTGTGATGAACATTGGTCCAGACAAATTATTCAGGAAGAAAAAGGTGATTAATTGCCCTAAGCCAGGGTCACCTTTGGTGAAGAAGAAGTCGCCAACAATGGCTCCAATCACTGCCAGGCCAGCGGCAACCCTCAGCCCTGTAAAGATTGCCGGCGATGCCGCTGGAAGTTGCAATTTCCGCAACACGACCCAGCGTGAACTGTTTTGAAGGCGAAAAAGGTCATGCAATGAGGGGTGCACTGACTGAATGCCGAACAAGGTATTCGACACGATTGGAAAGATCGAGATAATGACGGTGACGGTGACGCGTGCTGTGAAATTTGCACCAATCAGTCGAATCATGAGTGGAACGATTGCGATGATTGGTGTTACCTGAAGTGCAATGAGGTGAGGCCAGAGTGATCGTTCGATCCACTTTGCCTGTGACATGGCAATGCCAATGATGATTCCGAGGAATGCAGACAATGCGAGCCCCGTGAATGCAGTTCGGGTGCTGATGAGCAATGCAGTGAAAATTCGATCGCGTATTGGCCCGTGAAAGTCTTCAAACAGTCGATGAGGAGGCGGAAGGATCATGGGCTTCCCCGATGCAGGGGAGAAATTGTTATGCAGTGAATAGGCAACCACGTACCACAGTGCAATGAACACAAGGAAAACTGCAATTGGTCCAACTGCATTGATGAGTTTTGATTTCATATTGCAATCAACTCACGTAGAGACTGAGCAATTTCGCCAGATAGCCGTGCAAACTCAGGTGAGTAGCGCAGGTCTTGCTGACGGTCGGGGCCAAATGGAATCGCAAACTCTTGAACAATGGTTCCTGGACGAGGCGACATCACCAGCACTCGATGAGATAAGAAAACTGCTTCTGCAATGGAGTGCGTGACGAACAACGATGCTGCGTTCCTCGTGCTCAGCATGGTTCGAAGTTCAATGTTCAAACGCTCGCGCGAAAATTCATCGAGTGCGGCAAATGGTTCATCAAACAGAAACAAATCAGGTTCACACACCAATGATCGAGCAAGTGAGGTTCGCATTTTCATACCGCCAGACAGTTGTCGCGGGAGTTTTTCTGCACTGTCGAGAAGTCCAACCAATGCGAGCGCGCTGTTGGTGCGAATTTCAATTTCCGATTTTTCTAGTTTTTGCAGTTCAAGGTTGAGCGAAACGTTCCTACGAACCGATCTCCACGGCAAGAGTGTTGAATCTTGAAATACAAATTGCACAGTTCCAGTGCGAGCGATACTGCCTGAAGTTGGAGTAATGAGTTCGCTTGCTAAACGAAGTATCGTAGATTTTCCGCAACCACTCGGCCCCACGATCGAAACAAATTCACCAGCCGTAACGCTTACGTTGGTGTTGTGGAGTGCCTCTGTCCCGTCGGGATATGTCAGACCTACTGCTGTAGAAGAAAAGACAGGGTTCACCAAATACCGCGTTCAATCATCACATCTTTAAGCACCTGAGGGCGGTCCGTCATGATGCCGTCAACACCAAGGTCAAACAATTGATGCATCTCAGAGGGATCGTCAATTGTCCACACATGAACCTTGAGATCTGAATCATGGGCTTCGTCAACAAATTTTCTATCGGTGATAGTCAGTGGGCCCTGTTTGTGCGGCACCTGGGCCGCATATGCGCCAGGAAATCTGCGGGCTGGGCCAACCCAACTGCGAACACGCAACTTTGCGACTTCTCGCGGTCCAAGTGATGTGCACAGAGAAGGACCAAATGTTTCTCGCAATGTCGCAAGTCGTTTATCGCTAAACGAGCCAACGCAGACGCGATCGAGGATGCCAGACCCGCGAAGAGCAGCGGTTAAGGGAAGTAGGGCAGTGTCGGCTTTGCAGTCGATATTGACCATTGCGTTCGGCCATGCATCAAAGATTTCTTGCATGAGTGGTATCGGCTCGAGACCATTGATGCGAAAGTGTCTCACTTCGTCATACGTCATCTCGCTGATCAAGCCAGGTTGTCCACATGTACGCAAAAGATCATCGTCATGGAAAGCGAGCAGCACGCCATCTTTGGTGGAGTGCACATCGGTTTCGATGTAGCGGTAGCCCAAGTCCATTGCTCGCTGAAACGCTGGCATGGTGTTCTCTGGAGCGTCGCTCGCCCCGCCGCGGTGAGCAAAGGCGATGGGCTTAGTGGACTGCACGAAGGGGTGTGTCATGACGAAAAGCTAAATGCTTCGTCCGGACTTCGCCCAGTACTCGTCTTTCAACAGACGCTTGTATAACTTTCCTGTTGGGTGCCGTGGAAGCTCTTCGCGGAAATCAATCGTGCGAGGGCACTTGAAGTCGGCGAGTGACTCTTTGCAGAATGTGATCAGGCGCTTACTCAGTTCACTTCGCTCGGCATCGCTAGTAGGCATCGAGGCTGGTTGCACGACTGCTTTCACTTCTTCGCCAAATTCGTCGTTGGGAACCCCAAAGACTGCCACGTCGACTACATCTGGATGGTTGACCAACACGTTTTCCGCTTCTTGTGGATAAATATTTACACCACCTGAAATGATCATGTATGCCTTGCGATCAGTGAGATACAAAAACTTGTCATCATCGATGTAGCCGATGTCGCCAAGCGTCGACCATCCGCGCCCAAGAGGGTCACGCGAAGCTTTCGTCTTTTCTGGATCGTTGTGATATTCGAAATTGGCATTGCTCTCGAAATACACCGTTCCTGTTTCACCAACAGAGAGAACGGTTCCTTTATCATCCAAAATGTGGATCGTTGCGTTCAGCGCAACACCAACAGTTCCAGGATGTGCGAGCCACTGCTCGGTGTTGCAATACACAAAGCCATTGCCTTCGCTTCCTGCGTAGTACTCATGGATTACAGGGCCAAACCAATTGATCATCTGACGCTTCACCTCAACCGGGCATGGTGCAGCGGCATGGAACACACATGTCAAGGTTGAGACGTCGTACTTGCTTCGAATTTCTGGTGCGAGTTTGAGCATTCGTACGAACATGGTCGGAACAGTTTGTGTGTGAGTCACCTTGTAGCGCTCGATGTATTGCAGAAACTCCTCTGCGTCAAAGTGGTTCATGACTACCGAAGTACCGCCGGTGCGATGAACCGACATGTTCCAACGAAGCGGGGCAGCGTGATACAGCGGCGCAGGAGAGAGGTAGACCACATCTTCGTTGAATGAAAACAAAAACTGACCAAGACCAGTGAGGGCGTTTGGTGTTCCAAGAGGGCTTCGAGCAAACTCCAAACGCACACCCTTTGGTCGACCAGTCGTTCCACTGGAGTACAACATGTCGGTGCCATCAATGCGCTCATCAAGCGGGGTGACTGAACACTGCGCTAGGGCGTCTTCAAAACTGTCGTATCCCGAAACAGTTCCATCAATCATCAACCGCAGATCTACACCAGGCGTCGTGCCGAGAACCTCTGTTGCCTGATCTGCTTTGTACTTTGACGTGATGTAAGCCTTGGCACCACAGTCGTTGATGATGTACGACAGTTCATCTGATGTGAGTCTGCTTGAGCATGCGGTGTAAATCAGTCCCGCGTAATGACAGCCCCAAATGATTTCGAAGTATCGAGGGTGATTCTCGATACAAATTGCAATGTGGTCGCCAACTTGCAAGCCATGGCTGCGGAGCAGATTGCTGATTCTGTTGGCTGAGTCGTCGAGTTGCTTGTAGGTCAGGATTGACCCGGTTGCTGCGTCGATGACCGCGGGCTTGTTGGGGTTGAGCGCTGCATAGTGTCCTGGAAACATGTTGGCAACGGTAGTCCGTCTTACGGACCCATGTCGTAGGGATCGAAATTGAGGGTTACAGTTCAGCCGTGCATTTTGAGCGCTTCACTGAATTGTTCAGTATCCGCGGATCGGTTGTGCCCCTTGATGAAGCCCTTGCTCTCATGTGCCATTTCGCCGATGAAGACGTGGAGCCACAAGCGGTCATTGCAAATCTCGATCAGTTGGCATCAACGATGAGTGCTACAAGTGCCGTTGAGTTGATGGCGGAACTGTTTGGTCCATCTGGTTTCACTGGGAACTCGTTCGAGTATGACGATCCAGATAACTCGTTGATGCACCAGGTGGTGGCTAGACGTCTCGGAATTCCGATCACATTGTGTGCGCTGGCAATAGAAGTTGGTCGCAGAATTGACATCGACATTGTTGGTATTGGTATGCCTGGGCACTTCCTGTGTCGAACCGCGTCGCAGCCAGACATGAAGTTTTTTGATCCATTTCACTCACCCCGACCTTTGTCGGCCGAACAGTGCAAGATGTTGTACGAAAATCTCACCCAGATTGACAATTGGAGTGCAGAATTCCTGGAGCCATCCAGTTCGCGGCTGATGGTGATACGGGTATTGAGCAATTTGAAGTCCATCTACCGAAGGCGCTCAGATGTAGCCAATTTGCGCTGGGTCATGCGTCTTCGATCTGTTATCCCAGAAATCGCAGCGGCTGAGTCTGTTGAATTTGCGCAGTTAATGCGCCGCTCCAATTAACCGTTCAGGTTCAATCTGAATTAGCGTTTTGGTAGTTCGTACAAGGGGAGTAGCAAATATGGCCACTGATGTATTGAGTGCTGAAGAGACGCGGGTTGCTGAATTGACTGATCAGCTCATTGCGCAAAATCCGCTTGCGTCAACTTCGGCGATTGCATTTCTTGGGGCGCAGTTCGATTTAGGTTTGGCTTGGGTGCATTTTCCAGTTGGTCATGGCGGCCTTGATCTTTCCCCAAAATTCCAAAAGATTGTTAATGAGAAGATTGCGCGAGCTGGTGGGCCGAATTCATACGCTCGAAACCCGATTGGGTATGGCATGTGCGGTCCTACTGTTGTTGAATGGGGTTCTGATGAGCAGAAGCGTCGTTACCTGCGACCACTCTTCACGGGCGAAGAAATTTGGTGTCAGTTGTTCTCTGAACCTGGTTCGGGCTCAGACTTTGCAGGACTCTCTGCAAAAGGTGTGAAAGACGGTGAAGAGTGGATCGTTAACGGTCAGAAAGTGTGGACGACTCTTGCCCATCTTTCTAAGTGGGGTCTGTTGGTGGTTCGCACTGATGCCGAGGCGGTAAAGCACGCGGGACTCACTGCGGTCGTTGTCGACATGCATGGTCCTGGAGTTGAAGTTCGTCCGTTACGTCAAATGACTGGCGAAGCTGAATTTAACGAGGTGTATTTCACCGATACACGCATTCCTGTTTCGGAAACGCTGGGCAACGTGGGTGATGGTTGGCGCGTGAGTTTGACAACGTTAATGAACGAACGTGTTGCCATCGGTGGCGCTATTCCGCAGAAGGGTTCCGGGCCAATTCGCGAAGCGGTCAAGCTATGGGAAAAGTTGCCAGCTGAGCGCAAAGACGCTGCAACGAAAGAAAAACTCATGAAGTTGTGGATCCGTTCCGAAGTTGCTCGTCTTACCAACATTCGTGCAGGTCAGAACCGCAAGGTTGGCGTTCCAGGTCCTGAAGGCTCTATTGGGAAAATGGCGAGTGCAGATCTGAACAAAGAGACGTATGAATTCTGCATCGAACTTCTCGGTGCTGAAGGCATGTTGTACGGAAGTTATGAAATGGTGCGGCCAGATTCAGCAATGAGTTTCGATTCCATACCAAAAGCATTTTTACGGGCACGTGCGAACAGCATTGAAGGTGGAACCTCAGAGGTCATGCGCAACATTTTGGGAGAGCGCGTGTTGGGCCTACCGGGCGATGTGCGAGTTGACCGCGAGATGCCGTGGAGCAAAGTTCCGCGAAACTAATTAGTCGAGTGATGAAAGAACGTCACTAGCACTTACCAATCGATCGTCCACGCTGGTCGCTGCTGAAACTGGCGCACCAATCATGGTTAGCGCTGCTGTTTCAATACCTGCTTGCAATTGTCGAATATTGCGGGGTGGTGGAAAGTATTCCTCTTCGAGTGTGATTCGAATTTCCTCAACACCGTGAGCCGGATTGAGGAATGCGAGAACTTCGTTCACGAGATCCTCGGGTGCCGAAGCGCCAGCGGTCACTCCAACAACGCCATGCAGATCTCGTGGCAATTCGTCGACACTGTTAATGCGATAGACGTGTGCGCACCCCTCGTCGTGTGCAAGTTTTTCTAGAGCACGCGTATTTGAAGAATTCGCCGAACCAATAACAATCACCGAGTCACATTGAGATGCAATTTGCAGCAATGCGCTTTGACGGTTGGTGGTTGCGAAACACAAATCACTTTTGCCAGGGGACCAAACGGACGGATATTTCACTTTGACAGCTTCGGCGATGCCTGCCCAATCTCGATGCGACAGCGTTGTTTGTGCGAGCAACGCAACGGGTTCGGAGAAAGTCGGCAACGCTTCAACTTCCTCCAATGACTCAACACGAGAAATTGAATCTGGTGCAACGGCCATGGTTCCAACGGCTTCTTCGTGACCTTCGTGACCTACATATACGATTCGGAAACCTTTTCCAGCGCGCACTCTGACTTCATGGTGCACCTTCGTGACCAATGGGCATACCGAGTCGACAACATAACTCCCGCGTTTGCGAGCTAGTTCAACTACCTGCGGAGCCGAGCCATGAGCCGAAAGCATGATGGGCATGCCAATAGGAACATCAGAAACATCATCGACGAAAATGACTCCCAACTTCAGGAAGCGATCGACCACTGCACGATTGTGCACGATCTCGTGGTAGCAGTAGACGGGAGCAGGGAACGTGCGCACCATCCAGGCAAGGGCTTTGATGGCCATCTCTACACCTGCACAAAAACCGCGTGGCGCAGCGAGCAGGACGCGATCAACGCTGTGTGCAGATTCAGGCAAATTTTGCATCTAGAAACACAATACTGCAGTGTTTTTCATGCTTTGGAGTTCAGACCATTGTTTCAATGACGAGAGTAGAATGAACGGGTGACAACCGAACTGGAAAACGAAACTCCATCGGCTCTTCCGACGGTAGTCATTGTTGGAAGGCCCAATGTTGGCAAAAGCACATTGTTCAACCGTTTCATGGGTTCACAGGTTGCAATTGTTGAAGATCAGCCAGGAATTACCCGCGATCGCTTTGAGCGCGAGGTTGAGTGGACAGGCAAGAAGTTCAACTTGGTCGATACCGGTGGATGGATGCCTGGCGGTTCAGAGCTCGATGCAAAGGTAAGCCGTCAGGTTGAGGAAGCTGCAAAGACCGCAAGTTTGGTGCTGTTTGTCGTTGATACCGCGATCGGTGTCACCGACGATGACGAGCAAATTGGATTGTGGCTGCGTCGCCTGAATTGCCCAGTCATTGTGGTCAGCAACAAGATCGATTCGGATAAGCGTGAAGCCGATCGCTGGGACTTCCTCAAACTTGGTTTCGGCGATCCCGTGCCTGTTTCCGCTTTGCACGGACGCAAATCAGGCGACTTGCTCGACATGATTCTAGAAATTGTTGATGCGCCAGATACCGAAGAAGAAGTAGTACTTCCACGCGGTGTTTCCGGAATTCCGCGCGTGTCAATTGTTGGTCGTCCAAACGTAGGTAAGAGCACATTGTTTAACCGCTTGGTAGGCGAAGACCGCTCCATTACCCACGACATGGCAGGAACCACCCGCGACGCAATTGACACACAGGTAGATACACCTGATGGTCCAATAGTTTTCGTTGACACTGCAGGTATGCGTCGTAAGAGTCAAGTAGATGAATCTGCCGAGTACTACTCGTTTGTTCGCGCATTGCGCGCAGTTGATGAATCAGACGTTGCCTTGCTCGTGATCGATGCACAAGAGGGAATTACAAACCAAGATCAACGCCTCGCGGAACGTATTGATGCTGCGGGCTGCCCGGTCATCGTGGTGCTGAACAAGTGGGAAACACTTGATGCGGATGGACGCGAGCACATCGACACGGAAATGACTCGGAAGTTGTATTTCATTGGAGATGCTCCAGTGCTCAAGCTTTCAGCACTTACAGGCAAAGGCGTTCATCGACTCCTCCCAATTTTGCAAGAGTGCATTGTTGATTATCACAAGCGTGTTCCAACAAAAGACGTGAACCGGGTTATTGCGGAAGCACAACAAAAGCAACCAGCTGGTGCAGGCGCTCGCGTGTTGTATGCACTACAAGGTGCAAATGATCCTCCAACATTTACGTTGTTCGTGAACCGGGAATTGCCACAGCATTATTTGCGTTATCTTGAACGATCAATCCGAGAAAAGTTTGAATTTGGTTCAACACCTATCAAGTTGCGTGTTCGTAAGCGATCGGACTGAAGTAGAACCTCATGCCATGGTGTGAACCATGTTCAAAGTATTTGGCTCCTAGTGCGGTCTCGCAGGACGGTCGTTGCCCGAACTGTTCAACCGAAATTGAGGTTGCTAATGCACACGGCACCATCACTGCCAAGAATCTTGATCTGAAAAAGCTCGCGGGTGTAGAGGGCGAAGAAGACGTCCCGCTACCGTGGCACTTCAAGTTGCTAGTGGGTGGTCTTGTGCTGTACCTGTCTTGGCGAGTAATCGAACTGTTCCGTTAGGCTCGGCAATATACGGGCTGTAGCGCAGCTTGGTTAGCGCGCTTGTCTGGGGGACAAGAGGTCGTGGGTTCAAATCCCGCCAGCCCGACTCTGCACACATGTGCTGGTTGATCAGGCACTGACGAGTATCAACGCCGCAGCGGCCATCACGATACCCACAGCCTGTGAACGATGGAGACGTTCGTGATCAAACTTCATGGCAAGCGCAACCGTCGAAACCGGATAGAGAGCCACGATCACGGAGACAAGTGACATCAAGCCCATGCTGGTTGCGGCAAGGTACAAACCGTTAGCCGAGGTGTCGAGTACACCGGCAAGTATGGCAAAACCGATTGCTTTCTTTGGTACATGGATGCGTTTCGTTTGGAGCAACGCGATCAGTGCAACAGTTGGCACGCTGACCAAACGTTGACCAAACAATGGCCACAAACCATGTTCATGACTGGCATTGCCCAT
>JBEGVD010000028.1:0-3842 GCA_041178585.1 Actinomycetota bacterium | reverse complement strand
CACGCAAATGCTCCGCTCGGCAAAAGCCGGCGGAGCACCGAAAACAGTGGTGCTGCAATGTCCCCCTTGCGGGGCTCTTGCAGACGTCGATTGTGACGCCTCAAACTTTGGCGATGTTTCCGACTGGATGTCGGACATGTCGCTAATGCGGACTTGCAACTCTATCGGCGTGATTTCGGGCTTCCCAACGCCCAAAACAAGGGTTTCGGGCAGGCCGAGAAGGGCGATTTAGTCGCCGGTTCGGGCCACCAATTTGGCCTTCACGGTGATCCGCTTGCCGTCCCGGAGGAGCTCAATTTCTACAGTCTGACCGGGGCTGGCATCGCGAATTGCGGCGACCAGGCCTGCCTGGCCGTCAATTGGCTCGCCATCGACGGACAGCACAATGTCACTTTCCCTAATGCCAGCAAGGCTTGCAGGGGAGTTTGGCTGGACGCTGGAGATAATTGCTCCCTGGCCGCCATCTGTCCGCTCAGCCAGACCTACCCCCAAAAAGCCCTCTTGGCGAACCTTGCCACCTGCCTGGCTGCGAAGTTGCTCGAGGACAGGCACTATTTCGTCAACCGCGATCGAAAAACCCACATTGTTGGCAGCCGAATTGGCGTCGCTGCGAGCCACGGCCGTATTGATTCCCACTACCTCGCCTCGGAAATTGACCAGTGGTCCACCGGAGTTGCCCGAAGAAATCGCGGCATCCGTCTGAATGAGTCCATTCAAGGCACCCGACTCGGTGATGATCGTTCGCTTCAGTGCGGAGATAATTCCCGATGTCACCGTTGGTCCACCATCAAGATCGAGTGCGTAGCCAATTGCAATTACTCCATCACCAATACGAATGGTTCCTGGTTGCGCAAATGTTGCTGGCTTCAAATCTGTTGCTTCAATTTTCAGCAATGCAAGATCGTTACCAGGATCTGACGCCAACACCTTGGCTAGCCGTGGTTCTGTTTCACCAGCAAAACGAACTTTAACTTCAGTTGCATCTGCAACAACGTGCGCGTTGGTCAAGATCTCTCCATCGGCAGTGAGCACCACTCCGGTGCCCGTGCCTTCACCTGTTGACATTCCATCATCAATCGAACTTGAAATAGTGACAACACTGTCGGACATTGCGTTGGCAACCTGAGCAATCACGGTGTCGCCCACACTTGCATCATCTGGACTTACCTCACTCGTGACGAGTGGTGAGTTTGATGACTGAACCGAAGAACCTGAACCAAACGAAAGATCCCAATTGTTTGATACTTCATTTCCAACAATTCCACCAACAAAACCAAGCACCAAGGTCAACAACACGCCAAGTGTGCGACGCGGTGATTTCTTTGACGCAATCTGGACAGGAGGGGCTGGCGGTGGAGGAAGCGGTGAACTGAATTCATTTTCTTCTGGGGACGGGGTCATCCAACTAGTCATGACTTTGTTCTATCGCAGAATCACCTTTGTAGGCCATCAGAAACATGCATTCTTTACAAATTCTTGAAATCACTCGTTCTTATTGCTATAAACCGCTAAGTTCGCCCATGTGCCAGCACAGCAATCTTCGATCAAAATTCGTCGCGCCACGGTTGGCGATGCTGCTGCAATTTTAGAAATTTACAACCACGAGGTCCAATTCGAGACCTCAACCTTTGACCTTGTGCCCCGCACACTCGATGCGCAACAAGCTTGGATCAGCGCTCGCAGTGGTGCGTTTTCTGCGATCGTTGCAGTTGAAGAAAACGACACAGTTGTTGGGTTCGGTGCTTTAAGCGAATACCGAGATCGAGCTGCATATAAGACATCGGTAGAAAACTCGGTCTACGTAAAGAGAGATCTTGCGCGCTCAGGAATCGGCCGATTGATATTGACCAACTTGTTGCAGCAAGCCGCCGACTCTGGTTTTCATTCAGTGATGGCCCGAATTGAAGCGTCAAGCTTGGCATCACGCGGATTGCATGAATCGTGCGGCTTTACATTGGTGGGAATTGAGCGCGAAATAGGACGCAAGTTTGGCCGTTGGCTCGATGTTGCACTCATGCAATGTTTGCTGCATGAACAGCCAGACTTATAGCAATTAGTTCAATAGATCATTGGTGATTGGTTCACCAACAGCGATATCGCGTTTTGCCTTCATGCCCGAAACGCGTGAGAAATCATCTGGTGGTAATCCACCTGCTGGCCGTACTGAGCGAACATTGTGTTCGGTGATCTGATCGCCAGCTTTGATTGCAGTCACTGCTCGCAACGAACGACGAAACTTCAAACTGTTTACTTCAGATGCAGACGGACCAAAACGTGCGGTGCCTAATGCACTTGAAGCCTCCCGAATGTCGCGAATCATTGCAGCGAACTCGCGTGGCTCTAAAGAAAACGCTCCGTCAGGGCCACCATCGCTTCGACGCATGGTGATGTGCTTTTCGATAATGGTCGCACCAAGCGCAACTGCACTAATTGCAGTCACCGATGTCATGGTGTGATCAGAAAGTCCAACAGGAATTCCCCACTTTGCGATCATGGCCGGAATTGCAGCCAGATCCATTTCCGAACTATTTGCAGGGTACGTGGAGTTACAACGAAGTACTGAAACCTGCGGCGCACCTGCACCTTGAGCGGCCTTCACTGCAGCATCAATTTCATCCAACGTCGACATACCGGTCGACATAATCATTGGCTTGCCTTTTGATGCAACGTACCGAATGAGCGGAAGGTCGACAAGTTCGAACGATGCAATTTTGTAAGTATCAATGTTGAACTGCTCAAGGAAATCGACTGCCGTGTTATCAAATGGGCTTGACAACCAATTGATGCCAAGTTTGTTTGCTTCGGCAACTAAGTCGCCAGTCCATTCCCATGGAGTCATCGCTTCCGCATACAAGTCTGCAAGTTGACGACCGTCCCACAGTGTTCCGCCACTCACTCGGAAGTCGGGGTGATCGGAGCGAACCGTAATGGTCTCTGCTGTGTAGTGCTGAAACTTCACCGCATTGGCGCCGGCTTCGTGAGCAGCATGAATGACTTCAAGTGCTCGAGCTTTGCTGCCTCCATGGTTAGCAGAGAGTTCGGCAATGACATACACAGGCTTACCCATTAATGCTCACCCCCTTTTCGCTCAGCTTCTGAAGAACATTTGATTCAGACATTTTCCACGAACCGCGTGTCAATTCAAGTGTAACTACCGACAACATTTCGTTACCGCGCTTCACGGCATCGGTCTGTAAGCCTGTGCGCACATAGCCAACGCTTTCGTACAGCCCGATTGCATTTTCGTTCTGTACAACGGCTTCGCATTTCACGACATCTAGGGCCAACTCGTTAAATGCGTAGCGGAACGAGAGCGCACAAGCCGCCTGTGCAACGCCTTTGCCACGTGCATTCACATCTGCCAAATACATTCCCCACTCACACGACCTTCCCCTGTTGGAAATGCCTGTCAAAAAAACTGAGCCCACTGCCACACCGTCTGCAATGATTTTCCAATACACCTTGGACACATCAGCGAGCATCGCGTCAAACCACACAGTGTGTTCTTCTTCGCCAATTTCATGATTTGTGTACATCCACTTCGAAACAGCGGGGTCGTTTCTCCACTCGCGAAGTGACGCTTTATCGGCGAGCGAAATTCGAACTAGTTCCACAATCACGCGATGGCCCCGAGTTCTCGCGCCACCATGCTTGAACCGTTAGCTACACCCGTGCTCAAGGCTGCTCCACGCATTGCAGATGTTCCGCTCAAAATGCATGTTTGCACTTCGTTCAACACAGCGTCAACGTTGAACCGAACACGGCAGTCAACGACCCGTGTGAATCCAAGTTTCTTTGCTGCATTTGCAGATGCAAACTGATTATCGGCAACAACTAAACCA
>JBEGVD010000027.1:0-3014 GCA_041178585.1 Actinomycetota bacterium | reverse complement strand
TTACGCCCGCTGCGAGAACCTTGATGAGTACTTCGCCTATGCCAAGTTCGGGCATTGGTACTTCGCGGTACTGCAGTTTGTCGAAACCGCCATTTCCCGTAGTTACAACAGCCTTCACGGGCTTAACACTAGAGACAATTGAGAAAGACAATCGGTAGCCTTGAAGCGCTACTTGGCCCCATCGTCTAGTGGCCTAGGACACTACCCTCTCAAGGTAGCGGCACGGGTTCGAATCCCGTTGGGGCTGCAATTCACTTATGAAACGTTTCCTTGTTGTTGCGCTTGCATCATTTGCACTTGTCTCGTGCTCTTCGTCTGAACAAAATTCATCAGCAGTTGTGTGTCCTCCAGCAGATGCTGCCGATGCAACGGCAATTACTCCAGAGCGTGCAGAGATGCTCGTTGGATTGTTGGAAGCCGATGCAGAGAAGTGCGCAACAGATCTTGGTTGGGCGTATCGAGTTGGTTCGCGCGATGGCGAAAACTTTGCGTTGACTGCAGATTATTCTCAGCAGCGTGTAACAGTGACCATCACGCTTGGTGTGGTTACTGCTATTTCAGTTGGCTAGCAACTGGTCGCCTGTGCTGCCATGGCATTGCCTCTTCTAATTGGGATGCAAGTCGAATGAGCAAGTCTTCGCGGCCATAAGCGGCAACGAATTGCATGCCTACAGGTACGCCATCTGCGGTCCAATGCAACGGGAGGCTGATTGCGGGCTGACCACTGGTGTTGAATGCAGGAGTAAACGGCACGAAGTCTGCAGCAACTTTCATTGGCTTCATTGGATCGCGTGGATCATTGTCAAATGAACCGATAGGCAGAGGGATTCGTCCGGCTGTTGGTGTTAACAGAATGTCCCAACCTTCTGCCCACCATTGCTGAACCGCGCGGCGAAAGTGCGATGTAGAGAGAATTGCGTTCGCATAGTCGGTTGCTGAAGCACGTTTCGAATACTCGGCCATGGTCCAGTTGACGAGTTCGAAGTCATCTTTTGTTACTTCGCGGCCAAGCAACGCAGCAACACCTTCGCGTGCAACCGACATGTTGGTGCTCCATAACGAAGTGAACTTTGGTGCAAACGTTTGGTCTTCAAGTGCTTTTGGCCACGCAGCATCTACGTGATGTCCAAGTTGCTCCAGCACCTTTGCTACCAAGCGCACACCTTCGGTGCACTCCGGGTCAATGTCTCCAGGCACTGGTCGGTGATCAAGAAAACCAATTTTTAGTTTTCCCGTTGGCGCGCCAATTTCTTGAATGTACGGACGTGTAGGTGGAGGAGCAATGACGCGGTCACCAACCGCTGGTCCCTGTGTGATGTCAAGAAGTAGTGCTGTATCTCGTACCGTTCGACTTACTGCCAGTTCGACTCCAAGGTTTGTTTCGTCGCGAAACGGTGCAGCGGTAATTCGACCCTGGCTGACCTTGAGGCCGACGAGACCACAGCAAGCCGCAGGAATGCGAACAGAACCACCGCCATCGGTTGCGTGCGCAGCTGGAATAATTCCAGCTGCAACGGCTGCAGCACTGCCACCACTTGACCCACCAGCCATGCGGTTGGTGTCCCATGGATTGCGTGTTGGACCCCACGCTTCTGGTTCTGTTGTCGGAACGCTTCCGAACTCGGGAGAATTTCCGCGACCAAAGATAACGAGTCCAGCATTGATGAAGCGCTGCACAATGTCTGCTGTGTAGTCAGAGTTCAGTGCTGCAGCCTTCATGGCTTTGTTGCCGTTTGACAGTGGAAGACCCTTCATTGCAGCGTGAAGGTCCTTCAAGATGAACGGAACACCTCGCAGTGGCATTGCAGAATTCGTTGGAAGATTGCGGGCGATTTCTCGCGCTTTGTCGAACCAGGTGAAAGTGAGTGCATTGATTGCTGGATTGAGTTGCTCTGCTCGCTCAATAGCGGCATCAAGAAGTTCGACTGGAGTTACCTTTCCAGAGCGGACAAGCTCGGCCTGGTCAATGGCATCAACCCATTGTGTGTCTTGTGCGAGCGATGACATTGCAAATCCCCCTAATTGGTTAGGGTTTACAACCTGTGAGCAGTTCTGAACCCACTCTGCAACTTACTGCGCGAGACGTCCTCAAGTCTGCATCGGTTCGTCGCATGCTTACTTCGAGCTTTGCTTTTTATGTAGGTGTGATGCTGCAAGCAGCAACGCTTGGTAAACACATTTTTGATATCACTGGCAGGGCAATTGATATCGGATGGCTTGGGTTAGCCGAATTTGCACCAATTGCATTACTCGTGCTCGTCAGTGGAAGCGTTGCCGACAGGTATAACCGTAAACACGTGGCAGCTATTGCCCTTACTGGCGAGTTGATGTGTGCACTGTCTCTTGTTTGGTATTCAGTGTCAATTCGAGGGGACGAGAATCCGGCAGTATGGCCATTCTTCTTGATTGGTGTGGTCTTTGGCTGTTGCCGCGCGTTTCTCTCTCCAGCAGTGCGCTCGATGTATCCCATGGTTGCCCCAGATGGTGGACTGCCGCCGATTATTGCAATGAGTTCTGCAGTCTGGACATCGGCCATGATTATCGGACCAGCCGCCTCGGGGTTGCTCTACAGCATTGATCCGTGGATGCCATACGCAACAACGGCAATGCTCACACTTATCGGCATAATCGGCATTCTGCGAGTGCAGTTTTTGCGCGAGCCTCCGCCGCGTGACCCGAACGAAAAGGTGACGGTGCGCTCGGCAATGGAAGGACTGCACTTTGTTAGGCGTACACCAATTTTGCTAGCTGTGATTTCTTTGGACCTGTTTGCGGTCTTGTTCGGCGGTGCAGTTGCATTGCTACCGGTAATCGCCGAAGAGCAACTGGGTGTTGGCGATGTTGCATACGGATGGTTGCGAGCGGCGGGAGGAATAGGTGCAGCATCAATGGCGGTGTTTTTGGCGATGCGTCCTCTCCGCAGAAACGTTGGGCGATCGTTGTTGATCGCAGTAGGAGTGTTTGGTTTAGCGACCATCGTGTTGGGGGATACCTCCAGCTATGCCGTTGCGTTT
>JBEGVD010000026.1:0-3638 GCA_041178585.1 Actinomycetota bacterium | reverse complement strand
GAAATGGGTCAGTTGCAGGAGCGCATTACCTCAACACGTGGTCGTTCGATCACTTCGTTGCAGGCTGTGTACGTACCTGCCGACGACTACACCGACCCAGCACCGTTCACCACCTTTACGTTCTTGGATGCAACCACCGAGTTGTCACGCCAAATCGCATCGCTTGGTATTTACCCAGCTGTGGACCCACTTGCTTCAACGTCGACAATTTTGTCGCCAGAAGTTGTTGGAGATCGTCACTACGCAACTGCTCGTAAGGTGCAGGAAATTCTGCAGCGCTACAAGGAACTGCAAGACATCATCGCCATCTTGGGTCTCGACGAACTTTCTGAAGAAGACCGCCTCACCGTTTCGCGTGCTCGCAAAGTACAGCGATTCTTGTCGCAGCCGTTCTTCGTTGCTGAAGTGTTCACCGGTTTGAAGGGTGAATACGTCAAGACTGAAGACACCGTAGAAAGCTTCGAAGCGATCATTAAGGGTGAACTGGACGAAATTCCAGAGCAGGCCTTCTTGAACGTTGGTGGCGTAGACCAAGTGCTCGCAAAGGCGAAGTCACTGCAGGAGAACGCTTCATAATGGCTTCAACCGGTGCCCTTCGCGTAGAACTGGTTTCGCCAGAGCGCGTGCTGTTTTCAGGTGAGGCCAAACAGGTCATCACCCGCACGCTCGACGGTGGCGAAATTGCGTTCTTGCCAGGGCACACTGCGTTCCTCGGCGCTCTTACCGAGTGTCATACGCGCATCTACCTTTCTGATGGAAAAGTGCAAGATGTTGCGGTGCATGGTGGTTTCGTAGAAGTTGCACCCGATCACGTCACGATTCTTTCCGACTCTGCAGAACTTGCAGAGTCAATAGATATCTCTCGTGCGCGTGCTGCAAAGGAGCGTGCAGAGGCTGCAATTCGTGGCGAGCACGATGCGACGGTTGAATCTGCTTTGCGTCGTGCACATGCGCGACTGTCTGCCGCTGGCGGACTAACCGAGACGCGTGCCGCGCACTAACTATCCATTTACGCAAGCACTCATTACGGGTGCTTCAAGCGGCATCGGCGAACAGATGGCGCACATGTTGGGCAAGGCAGGAGTACCGATGGTGCTCGTTGCACGTCGTGGTGATCGCTTGCAAACTATTGCCGATCAATACAAAAACGTCGAAGTGTTGACAGCAGATTTGCTGACTACAGAAGGCGTAGCAGCAGTGGAAGCACGCTTGCGCGACACCACGAAGCCACCGGTTGATTTCGTGGTCAACAACGCAGGTTTTGGTACGTCGGGACCGATGCATCGCATCGACCCAAATCGACTGGCAAATGAAGTGCAGCTCAACGTGGTGGCACTCATGCGTATAACAAGTGCTGCGGTAAACCTCATGTTGCCTCGCGGTCGCGGGTACATCTTGAATGTGTCGAGCGTTGCCAGCTTCCAGGCTCAGCCAGGACTCGCCGTGTATTCGGCTACGAAAGCATTTGTCACCAGTTTCACGGAAGCGGTGCATCAAGAACTTGCAAATACTGGCATTCGCATTACTGCTTTGTGCCCGGGCCTCACCAAGACTGAATTTCAGTCGGTTTCAAACACCAGCAAGTACGAGAGCAAGTTCCCTGCAGTGGCATGGACTTCGGTGAAGTTGGTTGCACGCACTGGAATTAATGGCGTTATCAAGGGCAAGCCAATAGTGGTGCCGGGAATTTTGTATAAGACGTTGGTCGGAATTACCGACGTATTGCCACGCAGCGTGGGCCGTTGGTTTATCGGCCTGTTTACGCGCCGTTAAACAGCGTTTATTTGCTGTCAGTTGACGAGTAAGCCGCGAGGCGATCGTGGCGATGATGGGTGTCGATGTAACGAATAGTTCCGCTTCGACTGCGCATGACCAAACTGTGACTGCGTGCGCCGTATGCGTCGTAACGTACTCCGCGCAATAGTTCTCCGTCAGTCACGCCTGTTGCAGCAAAGAAGATGTCTTCACCACTAATGAGGTCGTCGGTTGTGAGGATCTTGTTGAGGTCGTACCCCGCATCTTCGGCAGCCTTACGTTCAGCATCGTCACGTGCATGCAGTCGGCCGATGATTTCTCCGCCCATTGCTTTCAGGGCTGCTGCGGCCACTACACCTTCTGGCGTTCCACCAATTCCGAACAAAATGTCGACACCAACTTCTGGTGAAGCAGCTGCAATTGCAGCAAAGATATCGCCATCAGAAATAAGGCGAATGCGCGCACCGGTGGAGCGAACTTCGGCAATGAGGTCGTTGTGACGATCGCGCTCAAGAATCATTACGGTGAGTTCGCTTACGAGCTTTTTCGTTGCACGAGCAACTTCTTGCAAGTTCTTGGTCGGCGTCCAATCAAGGTCGACTGCGTGGGCAGCCTCGGGGCCGACTGCAATTTTGTCCATGTATACGCATGGGCCAGGGTTAAACATGGAACCGCGCTCGGAAACTGCAATAACGGAAAGCGCATTTCCGCGTCCAAGCGAGGTGAGGGTTGTGCCGTCAATTGGGTCTACGGCAACGTCGGTATTTGGCATGCTGCCGTTACCCACGCGCTCACCGTTGTAGAGCATTGGGGCTTCGTCTTTTTCGCCTTCTCCAATGACCACAATGCCGTCCATGCTGACGGTGTCGAGCACGTTGCGCATGGCGTCAACTGCTGCGCCGTCGGCTGCGTTTTTGTCGCCTCGTCCCACCCAGCTGGATGCTGCGAGTGCTGCGGATTCGGTGACGCGCACCAGTTCCATTGCGAGGTTACGGTCTGGTCTTTCGCGTGCTGGCATGGCTCAAAATCTAGTCGCAATTCGCATTTGGACTGAAACGATGTAGCGTTCGGGATATGAGCGATTGGAACCCCAAAGACCCAGAGGCGCTCACCACGCGTTACGACCTTTCTGATTGGTCGGTTGACGATCGTGCTGATGTTGCCGCAGCACTTGCGGATGCAGAAATCGCCCATTCATGGGATGGCCCGGAATTGTTGGTTTCACAAGACACCGAGCAAGTTGTTGACGCAATTTTGGACGAGATTGAAGACGAACTCGACAATCTTGAAGATGGCGATGACGAATCGAGCGATGACAACATCACCGAGTACGAATTAGACGAATGGTCGGAAGGCGAGCGCAAGCAGCTGTGCGACATGCTCGACAATTTGGACATTGGTTACCGCTGGGATGGCACCATGTTGCTCGTTCCCATCGGAGTTGAAGCAGTAGTTGACTCTTGCTTGGACTCAATCGATAGTCGTGGCGTAACTTTTGTAGATGACAACAACTGAGACTTCGGCTCCATCTGAAGTTCTAGCCGAAGTGGAGTTTTGGCACTCCAGGCCAATTACTCCAACACGACGGTTGTCACTTGGCGGGCTTAACTTGCCAATAGACCCAACTCCTGGGCTTGGCGGAATTCTGCTTGGTGCAATTGTTGCTGCGCATGCTGCAGAAGTTCACGAAGACTTGATTCCCGACGTGCATCGTTTGATTTCGCAAATTGAACAGGGTGAACGCATTGTGCAACCGCGACTGCGTCATCGCTTTCAAGCCGATCGTCATGGTCTTGCTCGAAGTGTTCATCGCATGATTGGCGAGAATGATTCCATTCGCTTTGAGTTTTCTGAAGGTGGAACACCGTTACAACATGTGCTTG
>JBEGVD010000025.1:0-11677 GCA_041178585.1 Actinomycetota bacterium | reverse complement strand
GAAAAAGAAATGCTCACTCAGGGTGCAAACATTTTGACCATTCGACCAAACGTTGTGGTGCTCGCAGCAGGCAACCCAGAGATTGAAGGAAAACTTCGCGAAGGCGGAGTTGAAGTACATGTATTTGCCGGCAACAACGTGGCAGTAAAAGGCGACGGCGGACCAACGTGTCTCACAGCACCACTAGCGAGGGCGTAATGAGTGAGTTCGCCGGCAAAGTTGCAATCGTTACTGGTTCGTCAAGTGGCATTGGTGAAGCAATTGCTCTTCGCCTCGGCGAACTTGGAGCAAGCGTTGTCGTCAACTCGGCAAACTCGGTTGCAGCCGGCAAAGCAGTCGCTGCAAAAATTGGGACGAACGCGATGTACGTGCAAGCAGACATCAGCGATAAAGACGCTGGACAGCACTTGCTGGACGAGACCATTAAGCGTTTCGGAAAACTCGACATCCTCATTAACAATGCGGGCTGGACTTCACTCGTTGCCCATCACGACTTGGAAGCGCTAACCGACGAAATCTTCCAAAAAACATTTGCAGTGAACGTGTGGGGAACGTGGGCACTTACGAAAGCAGCAATGCCGCTTCTGAAAAAGAGCGACGACGGCAACGTGGTCACCATCACATCAATCGCCGGGGTGCGACCAGTTGGCAGTTCGATCGCCTATTCCATGTCAAAGGCTGCGCTCAACCACATGACATTGCTACTTGCGAAAAGCTGTGGCCCTGTGCGCGTGAATGCGGTTGCACCGGGCTTGGTTGAAACACCTTGGACAAAAGATTGGGCTGACCAGCACGCAGGAGTGAAAGCAATTGCTCCTCTTGGTCGCTCGGCTGCCCCCGAAGATTGCGTAGAAGCAACGCTTGGTTTGTTGCGCACCAAGTACGCGACAGGTCAGGTGTTTGTCGTCGACGGTGGCTTAACGCAACGAATGTAATTCGTTATTGCGTGCGGTCAGCGTATTCTTTAATTGTTGCCATTCCGTACAATAAAGCACCTGTTGCTACAACAAAAAAGATGACGCCACCAAAACCAAATAATGCTGCTTGAGACATAATTTACTTATCCTTTGATCCCGCAAGCATGAAAGCTCCAAGACCCAAAATGGACGGCACCCAAACACCTACGTAGATGCCATTCAGTCGGTCGGTTATTTCTTCTCCGCTGAAATAGAGAAACACGCTCATTGCCAAGCTGGCTGCTGCCGAAAGAAGAATGGTCGTTTGCAATATTTTTTTAGGAGTCATACTCCACTATCCCATAAAAAAGGGGGGGGTATTGGTGTCACTCCACTCTCAGGGAACCTAGTTTCTGTAATGAAACTGCAATATTCATTGGCTTGGCAGTTGTCTCAAAATAGGCAAAGATTTACCTGGCTACTCATAAAGGCCGTCGGCTTTTAGGCCAATCGAAAGGCTAGAAATCAATGGAAGCAACAGAACTCGTTGTAAGCAATTACAACTTGGTGTACAACGCACTGTCATTTGCAACCGCAACATTAGGAATTGCATTCGTGTTTTTCTTGGTGTCACGTAATCGAGTGTCAGTGAATTACCGAAGTGCCGTAACCATGTCGGCAATGATTTGCGGTGTTGCCGGATATCACTACTGGAGAATGTTCACTAACTTCGCCGAAGGCGGCTGGAACGAGGGCTACCGCTATGCGGACTGGCTGCTCACCGTGCCATTGTTGGTAGCGGAGCTTGTCGTGGTGGCTGGTGTATCAAAAGAAGTTGCCAAAAAGATCACGCCACGTTTGGTGATCGCAGCACTTCTGATGATCGCAACCGGATACCCAGGAGAAGTGGCAGAGCATGGCAGCACCGAACGCTACGTTTGGTTCTTCATTTCTTTCGCATTCATGGCCTATGTGCTCTACGAATTGTTCGCAGGAACAATTGGCAAGACACTCAAGTCGCAGACCGGAGAAATTGGCAAGAAGCTCAACAACCTTCGTTACGTATTGGTTGTCACATGGACTATCTACCCAATTTTCTACCTACTCGGTGACTCAACCTCTTTCGTTGCAAAGATTTTCAATCTTTCAACAGAAGAATCAGCAACAGTTATCCAAGTTGGCTATTCAATCTCAGACATCCTTGCTAAGGCTGGCTACGGATTGATCATCCTTGGAATTGCAACCGCTCGTTCGGATGCAGAGGGATACCGCGCCGCTTAACGCGAAGCGTCAACGAAAAAGCCCCGGCTTCGGCCGGGGCTTTTTTATTTACTGCGTTAAATCGCGCGCAATGCGCGACGCAGCAAATCGAGCGCACTAATCACGCTGAGCTGACGCATGGTGTCGCGGTTGCCTGGCAACTGCAACATTGCCGACTGAGTTGACCCATCTGGTAAAGCCAAGCCAACGCACAGCGTTCCTGGCTTCATGCCTTCTTGATCTGCTGGGCCGGCAACGCCAGTGAGAGCGAGCCCCACGCTTGCGCCAAGCACGCGCTGAGCACCCTTCGCCATTTCCATTGCGGCGCTTTCGCTCACCACAGGTCCATTGGTTACTCCGAGCACATCAAATTTCACCTCGCTGGCATACGACACCACACAGCCACGCAACACGTCACTCGAACCAGCGATATTGGTGAGACGGCCCGAGACCAACCCACCCGTTACCGATTCGGCAAGGCCAAGAGAAAGACCGCGTTCGCGCAACATGTTGAGCACTACCGACTCCATGGTGTCGGTATCGGTACCAAACACAATGTCGCCAACGGCATGACGCACCTTGGCGTCCCACTCATCCAGCAATGCGGACACTTCGGTAGATGTCGTTGCCTTTGCTGTGAGTCGAACCTTGATGCCCTCCCACCCGCTTGCCAAAAATGCCAGCGTTGGGTTGCCTAACTTTTCAAGTTCATCAATCACGTCGAACAACCGCTCGTTCAAACCACTTTCGCTTTCGCCCCACGTGCGCAATGTTCTGCTGGCAATGACCGACGCAGAACCCGACCGCTTCAATAAGTCAGGCAGGATTCCGCGTTCAAACATTTCGTACAGCTCGTAAGGCACACCAGGCACTGCATAAATGACTTTGTCGCCAACTGGGCACACCAACCCAGGCGCCGTGCCACGACGTTGCTCAATAATGCTGGCGCCCTTGGGCACCATCGCTTGGCGCATGTTGATTTCGGGCATACGACGATTGCGTGAGGCAAACATTTCGGAGATCACCATGCCCACTTCGTCGTTGAATTCCAGTTCAACACCCATGATTTCGGCAATGGCTTCGCGCGTAATGTCATCATGCGTTGGCCCAAGGCCACCGCAAATAATTACCGCATCAGCATCGTCAAGAGTTGAGCGAATGGCTTTCACCATGCGGCCCAAGTTGTCGCCAACTTTTACCTGCAGGCACGAATCGATACCGGCAGCCGACAATTGCTCGCCTAACCATGATGAGTTCGTGTCAACAATTTGGCCGAGCAACAGCTCGGTGCCAATGGCAACTACATCGCAACGCATGGCTTAAACCTGCTTGCGAGCTTTGATTGCAACTGCTGCGTACTGCAAACCGCTATACAGCGTGAGTGCTGTGGCAATGACGAGTGAACCCTTTGCAAGGTAGTTGTAATCCGCTGCGCTCCATGGCAATACCGCGAATCCAACTGCCACTTGCTGCGCAAACGTTTTAAACTTCGCTGCTTTACTTGCAGGAACGCTGACGCCCTTTGCACCAGCGAACACGCGATACAGACTGATGGCAATTTCTCGGGTGGCAATAATGCCCACCAACCACACGCTGAACATTCCGCGATCAACCAACACGAACATTGCGCCGAGCACGCACACTTTGTCGGCAAGAGGGTCAAGGAATGCACCACTTCGGGTTACGCCTTGTCGGCGTGCCAAGTTTCCATCAATCAAATCGCTCAAGCACAACACGAACCACAATCCCGTTGCTGCCCACGAACCCACGTTGTCGTCAGGGATAATCGCGAACATCAGCGGCGACACCAATAGTCGGCTGACAGTAATGGCATTGGCCCAGGTACGAATTGCGTTTGGGTCAGTAGCCATGGCTTCTATTCTTCCCCATCGAAGGCATCGGTATTTGCACCGGTTGCAAGCAAATCTGGGCCCATCGCATCGGCAATCGTCACATCGTAAAACCTGCCGACTTCAAGGTCTTCGCTTACGTGCACTACGCCGTCAATTGACGGTGCCTCGCGGTGCGTGCGACCGATACCTCGCTCGTCAACTAACACGTTCACTGTTTCGCCGATCAGGTCGTCGCGACGCGATGCAGTGATGGCGTCTTGCATTTCACGAAGTTCGGCAATGCGCTCATTCATCAGCGACTGATTCACATGATCTGGCTGAGTCATGGCATGAGTTCCCTCTTCAGGGCTAAACGTAAAGAATCCACACCAATCCAACTGTGCCTCTTCAACGAACCGCAACAACTGATCGTGGTCTTCTTCGGTTTCGCCTGGGTAGCCAACAATGAAGTTGCTGCGGAATGCAGCTTGCGGACTAAGCGCGCGAATGTCTTCGATGCGCTTTAGGAAGCGATCACCATCACCCCAACGACGCATACGTCGCAAGTGTGGCTTACTCACGTGTTGCAGCGAGAGGTCGAAATACGGAACGTTGGTTTCCAACATTGCATTAATCAATTCGTCGGTGAGATCACTTGGGTATAGGTACAGCAAACGTGTGCGTGCAACTCGCTTGGCCACAGCCTGCACCAACGGAACAATTGACCCTGCGCCAAGTTCGCTTGGGCGGTCTTTGCCATAACTAGCAAGGTCTTGAGCAATGAGCACAATTTCTTGCACTTCAAGTTCGTCTACTTCACGCAAAATCTGGTCTATGTCGCGGCTTCGCTGTGGTCCGCGGAACGAAGGAATTGCACAGAACCCACAGTTGCGGTCGCAACCTTCGGCGATTTTTACGTAGGCCCACGGAGCTGTCGACTTTGGTCGCGGCAAGTTCAACAAGTCAAACGATGGAATTGGTGCACTTGACACCGAAATTGGCTTCTTACCGAACTGCACAGGAACACCAAAACCAGCTACTTGGTCAACTTCTGGCAACGCATCCGCGAGTTCTTGGCCGTATCGCTCGGCCATGCATCCCGTCACCACTATGCGGGCACCATCTTTGCGCTGCGACTCAAGTGCAAGAACAGTGTCAATGCTTTCCTTGCGTGCGTCTTCAATGAACGCACATGTATTCACCACAACTACGTCGGCAAGTGACGGGTCGTCGGTTGCAACCAAGCCATCGGCAAGCAGCGTGCCCATGATTTTGTCGGAGTCAACATCATTCTTTGGGCAGCCCAACGTCTCGATGTAAAAACGTTGCTGCACAGTAGAACAGCCTACCTGTAAGCGTTGTTTAGTAGTTGAGTTTCAAGCCCTTGTATGGCCACGGCATCGACACCAATCGGCCCGTGCCCGACAACGTGATGTATGCAGTTTTGAAATCTGGGCCACCAAAACAAATATTTGTGGTGAGCGGGTCTCCCGTAATTATTTGTTCAAGCACTTCACCCTTAGGCGAAATAACGGTAATGCCAGCAGTTTGTAAGCCGAGCGTTGCAACGCACACGTTGCCATCACCATCAATTGCGAGTGAGTCAAACAACTGCACTCCTGGCAGTCCGCATAAGCACACTGATGGATCAATTGGACTGAATGGCGCGGTCTCACCCGGCGCGGTGATTGCCAAATGGAACACACGACCTGTGTGAGTTTCTGCCCAGTACAACGTGTTGCCATCTGGTGAAAGGCCAATGCCGTTCGGTGAGTCTGTTGGAAACACCACTTCTTTAATCATGGAGCCGTCAGTCTTTGCGTAGTAGATGCCGCTTAAGTCGGCGTGACGACCGTGGCGAATTCCGTGATCGGTAAACCACATTCCGCCGTGTGCATCAAACACAATGTCGTTTGGCCCACGCAACTTGTTGCCATTGCATTCGGTGTACAGAACTTTTAGTTCGCCAGTTTCCATGTCGAGGCGTTGAATGCGTCCGCCGATGTAGTCGGCTTCAACCATTGGTCCTGGAAACGTGAGTCCAAGAAACTCCACTTCACCGAATGACCCACCGTTGTTGCAAATGTACAATGCGCAATCTGGTCCGAATGCAATTCCGTTTGGACCACCAGGAACGTCTGCAATTTTTTCTTTCGTGCCGTCTGGCTTCACTCGCGTAATTCGTTTGCCAAACATTTCCACCAAGATCACGCTGCCATCGGGCATCGCTATTGGACCTTCAGGAAAACGGAGACCAGATGCAACTTCGGTAAATTCAGCCATGGGCAAACAATACGCCTTTTTCTAACGGCAAATTTACGGGGCTAACTGCCCATCTGAAGTTGTTCAAGTTCTTCAACGGTCATCAGCACCTCGCGAGGGCGTGAGCCTTCGCTTGGGCCAACGATGCCGCGAGATTCAAGCAAGTCCATAATGCGTCCAGCCCGAGCAAAGCCAATTTTTAGCTTGCGCTGCAACATAGAAGTGGAGCCCTGAGCGCTGCGCACCACCAAGTCCATGGCCTGACGCAACAACTCGTCATCATCGGCGTCTCCTGTGGTTCCACCAAACAGGCTGTCGCTTGCGTTACCACCAGCGCCTTCGCCGTCAACACCCGACACATACACCACTTCAGGCGCCTGTCTGCGCCAGTGCGCAACAACCTTGCGAACTTCGCTCTCGTCCACCCATGCAGACTGCACACGCTGTGCAACCGAGGTATTTCCTGGCAACAACAACATGTCGCCCTTACCAATCAGTTTCTCTGCACCTGGCTGGTCAAGAATTACGCGGCTGTCGGTGAGGCTGGAAACCGCGAACGCCATGCGTGCAGGAATGTTGGCCTTGATAACACCAGTGATGACGTTGACGCTTGGCCGCTGCGTGGCAACGATGAGGTGAATACCCACTGCACGAGCTTTCTGTGCGATGCGCGTGATGCAATCTTCAACGTCGCGAGCAGCAACCATCATGAGGTCATTCAACTCGTCCACCACGATCAAAATAAACGGCATGCGTTCAAACGACTTCTCTGCGCCTTCTTCGCTTTCCAACTCACCGCGGTCATAGGCAGCATTGAAACCCGTGATGTCACGGAAGCCGGCCTCAACCAACAGGTCGTAACGACGCTCCATTTCCTTCACTGCCCAACCCAGCGCATTCGCAGCTTTCTTTGGGTTGGTTACTGGTGGCGTGAGCAAGTGAGGCAGGCGTGCGTATTGCGCCATTTCCACTTGCTTCGGGTCGATCAAAATCATTCGCACTTGCTCTGGTGTTGAGCGCATGAGCACCGAGGTAATGATGCAGTTAATTGCACTCGACTTACCAGCACCGGTAGTTCCTGCAACCAACATGTGCGGCGTGGTGGAGATGTTCAAGAAAACCGAACGGCCCGCAATGTCTTTACCAACACCAACATCGAGCGGGTGCATTGCAGCACGAGCTTCTGTCGACACCATCAGGTCACCAAGTGAAACCAATTCGCGCTGTGCGTTCGGCACTTCAATACCAATTGCCGACTTACCAGGAATTGGCGCAAGAATTCGCACGTCAGTCGCAGCCATTGTGTACGCAATGTCTTTCGACAGCGACGTAACTTTTGCAACCTTCACTCCGCCACCAAGTGACAACTCGTAACGAGTAACGGTTGGGCCTCGTGTGTAGTCCACCAATTCGGTTTCTACGTTGTGTTCCTTCAACGCGTTCACCAAAATTTCGCCGCGCTCTTCCGTTGCTTTGACGTCGGCTTTTTCATGCCGTGTAATGGTCAGCAATTCAAGGTTTGGCAACGTCCACACACTTGGCTTCGCGCCTGGGCCAAGTGGCATCTGCTGCGGTGCAGCCTTTTCAATTTTTGCAGCCGTTGGGTTTGCGGCAGTTGTAACTACTGGCTTGTCTTTCAACAGCGGCTTACGTATGCGACGTGGCTTTTCTTCTTCTTCCTCTTCCTCGTCGTCCTCTTCGACTTCTTCTTGCACAACGGCCTTGCGCTTGCGACGCTTTGGCTCTTCGTCAAGATCAATGTCATAGAAAATTGGCTCGCCATATTCGTCGAGTTCTTGTTCGCTATCTTCATCAGATGAACGAAGGTTGTCTAGCGAAACACCGTTAGCCCACGCTTTAATACGGCGGTACAACTGCGCTGGTGAGTTTCCGGTAATCAGCAACACTGCGCAAAACATCACGGCAATCAAAACGATGACGGCTGCAAAACTACCCATCAAACTTTGTAGTGGTTCGCCAACGATCCAACCGAACCAACCACCCGTGCGCGATACCGACGCGTTGTCGAGTTCGCCAAACGACGTTCCCCAAATAATGTGCACGACTGCAAGAATTCCCACACACAACACCGTCCAACCAAATGCAAGACGAATGCGATGTTGTAGGGACTTCCTATTAATCGACGCGAAACCCGCTGCAATGATGACGACTGGCAAAACTAAACGGCCAACACCAAGAAGTGACGAGAATGTGGTGTCGAGCAATCGACCAAGTGGGCCAGCGAATTCCACATAAATAGACATCGACAACAAAATGCCGAAACAAATGAGTGCCACCCCGCCGAATTCGTGTCCACGACCTGCAAGCACAGTCCTTAGCACCGATTCGCGACGCTCGCGACGACGCGGCATTCGGAACGACTCGATCTCGTCTTCGTCTATGGGCGCGTGGCTACGCACGATTTTTGGGCGCACGCCTGAGCCCGATTTTGAGGCTGGGCGCGAGCGGGAAGACCCCTTCCGGGGCTGTGCGGCCATGCATCAACAGTAGTGAGGGGGTACTGCCTCATTGAGGCATACCCCATATATCCCCTAGGAAAACCTTGTAGCACCTAGTGCTACGATTGGCCCATGTCAACAGTTATCACCCAACGCGAACTACGCAACGACAATGCCGAAATCATGCGACGACTCGATGAGGGCGAATCCTTCATCGTCACCAGCAATGGTCGACCAGTTGGTGAACTCAACCCTCTTCATCGTCCTCGATTCGTGTCCTCCATTGCGGCTGCAGCGATGTTTGCTTCCGCTCCACCAATTGATGCAAAGAAGTTCCGTAAAGACATCGACTCCGTGATCGATCAAGGCATTTCACCTCGTGCCTAAATCCAAAGCCGTCCGGGGATTACTCGATACATCGGTTGTCATTGATCTTGAAAAAATAGAACGTGCTCAGCTTCCTACCGAATTCGCAATCAGCGCAATCACCATGGCTGAACTGGCTGCCGGTCCTCACGCAACGAACGACCCAGACGAACGTGCCCGACGTCAGGAACGTTTACAGCGAGCAGAAGCATTAGTAGACCCAGTACCTTTCGATACTGCGTCGTTTCGTGCATACGGCAGAATTTATGCTGCAGTTCATTCTGCAGGACGTAAACCTCGTGGCGCAAGACTCGCAGATTTACTCATTGCAGCAACAGCTAGCGCTCATGGCCTCGCTCTATACACACGAAACCCCGATGACTTCAAAGGTCTAAATCACATCATCAATGTGGTGACGATTTAGATTCTTAGATCTCCATCACAATCGGCACGATCATCGGACGACGCTTCGTGCGCTCCGACACAAACTTGCCAGCCGCACGACGCACTTCTTTTTCCAGTGCATCGATATCGCGAGTTCCGCCCTTCAGGGCTTTTTCTACTGCGCGTGCAACTGTTTCGCAGGCCTCGTCAATGAGGTCTTCGGCCTCGGGTGCATACACCCAACCGCGCGTGATGATTTCTGGGCCAACAAGGACCTTGCCTGCTTCAACATCAACGGTGACAACCGCAACAACAACGCCCTCTTCGGCCAACACCTTGCGGTCGCGCAACACGCCTTGACCAACATCGCCAACAATGCCGTCTACGTACAACATGCCTGCAGGAACGCGCTCTTTGCGCACGATTCCATGATCGGTAATTTCAATCACGTCGCCGTCTTCGCACAACACAATGTTGGATTCTGGAATGCCCATCGTGCGGCCGTGGCGCGCGTTCGCAACCATGTGGTGATACTCACCATGAATTGGGACGAACCATTCAGGTTCAGTAATCGATAGATACATCTTCAGGTCTTCTGCTTGCGCGTGACCAGTTGCGTGCACGTCGGCAATTCCCGAATGCACAACATCGGCACCCAATCGCAGTAGCCCGTCAATAACGCGATTCACGTTTCCTTCGTTGCCAGGAATTGCGTGGCTTGAAAAGATCACCGTGTCGTCGTGGCCAATAGTGACGAACTTGTTGTCGCCACGCGCCAGCAAACTCAGCGCCGCCATTGGTTCGCCCTGTGAACCAGTGGAAATGACACATACGCGTTCGGGCGGATAGTCATCAATGTCTTCAACATTGATGTACGACTTGTCGGGCAGTTTGATAATGCCCAAGTCACGAGCCATACGAATGTTGTTGATCATGGAGCGACCAAGCGGGGCAACTACGCGCCCGCTTTCAATAGCCGCATCGGCAATTTGCTGTACTCGGTGAATGTGGCTGGCAAAGCTTGCGGTAATGATTCGCCGTGTATTGTGCTCGGCAAACAGTTGGCGAAGCACAACGCCAACCGACTTCTCTGACGGTGCTGAACCACGCTCTTCAGCATTCGTGCTGTCCAGCATGAGTAAACGAACTCCGTCACCTGCAGCAAGTGCACCCAGGCGCGCCAAGTCGGTGCGGCGATCGTCCACTGGTGTGAGGTCAATTTTGAAGTCACCCGAGTGAATGATGACGCCTTGCGGTGTATGCAACGCAATGGCGTGTGCGTACGGAACCGAGTGCGTTACCGGAATGAACTCAACATCGAAGGGCCCAATGCGACGACGCTCGTTGTCTTTCACCGCAATCATTTCGGTTTTGCCAAGCAACCCTGCTTCTTCAATGCGGTTACGTGCAAGACCAAGTGTTACTTGCGATCCATAAATTGGAAACGACATTTCACGCAACAAGAACTGCAACCCACCTACGTGATCTTCGTGTCCGTGCGTTGCAACGCATGCTTCAATGCGGTCTGCATTTTCGCGCAACCACGTGAAGTCGGGCAACACCAAATCGATGCCATGCATGTCAGCATCGGGGAACATGAGTCCGCAGTCAATAAGCAACAAGCGATTGTCTTGTTCAATCACCATGCAGTTTCGACCGATCTCGCCGAGACCTCCGAGGAAAATGATGCGAACTGGCGCTGCCATTAGTTGCTTGCTGCGCGAGCCGCGCGAAGGTTTTCGAGCACCTTCTTCGCACGATCTTCAAGACCAGCAGGTGGCGGACCCATCGGCAATCGCGCTTCACCAACTTCTAGACCAAGCAGGTTCATCATTACTTTGCTTGGTAATGGGTTCGGGTTGTCGTCCCCTGTTTCGTACGCAAAACTTTCGAGCAATCGCGCATTCACTCGGCGCGCACCAGCGGTGTCGCCCTTTTCCCACAGGTTGAACATCTCTTGATGGTCTTGCGCACACCAGTGTGTTGCCACACCAATAACGCCGGTTGCACCAATTGACATGAATGGCAACGTCAAGTTGTCGTCGCCGCTGTACAGCTCGAAACCGGCTGGTGCCTGGCTCATGAGCACTGCAGATTCCGAAGGGCTACCTGCGGCATCTTTTACTGCAACGACGTTCTTTACCTCGCGTGCAAGCTTCAGCAACAGCGCCGTCGAAATCTTGCGGCCTGTGCGCGCTGGAATGTCGTACAACACCAC
>JBEGVD010000024.1:0-4762 GCA_041178585.1 Actinomycetota bacterium | reverse complement strand
ACAGTTTTTTCCCCAACCAACATATGTTTTCGATGTTCGGTTACACCATCCAATGTGATGTCAAAATTTCCGCTCCATCCAACATGACATCCCCACACCTCACCATGTTGTTCACCGAATTGAGCAGTGCCGGCAAAAACAACTGGCCACTTTTCGTGAGAAGTGCGCCCTCTGCTGTTGGAAATGGAAATGGCTGATTGCATCCATGGCGTGCGTTGCTCACCAAACTCCATTCCCCAGCGTCCGCCAATGGTGAGAAGTTCTTGTGCACGTGATGGGACTGGAAGTGCAAAGCGCAGACCTTGCAGCAAATACGACATTGATCCGCAGTTTGTGAGTGCTCCGTTAATAGCAAGGACACCACTTGCATGAATTTCGAGGTTGAGTTCAAGTTCCAGATCAAGATCTTCATCGCGAAGAGTAAATCTGGCTGAGTTACTTGTGTGGGCACTAGATGCGATCACGAAATGGGAGAATGATCCCGAGCCATCTGAAAAGCATCCCTCAATACCTGCAGTACCGAGCCATCCGTCGTGAAGTTGAGGAACAATGCCAAGTGGTGGATCAAGGTCTATGCCGCCGCCCAGAACAGCTCGCGTAAACATGTGTGGCTGTAGCGGGCTTGCTCCTAATGCATTTCCCCAGTACACAATTGCAGGAACATTTCCTCGCGTGCTGATGACAACGCTGAGTCGGTCATCGTGCAAATGAATGAGTTGATCGTGAGTTGCCACTACTGAATCAGTCTGCCAGTCCAAGCGATGTTGAACCACCTTGTAAGTGACTCACCAGGGGCGAGGATGATCGGCGAATCATTGATTTCATTTGGTGCGCCCGATTGGGGCTCAACGCAGGTGGAGTTTGTTGGTAGGTCGTACACCACCCAATGTGAACAGTCGCTGGAGAGAACAAGGTCAACTCCGTTGACCGTAAGGGAAAGTGGTGCAAGTGGATTGAAAAAACAATCATCAACGTTGACTGCATCTGTTCGTTCGCAATGCGAAGTGGCGATTCCATACTGATCTCGCTGCAGCATCGATTCAAAAATCAGTGAAGCACGACTAGGTTTACAAAACCATGGATGCCACCCAACTTGGGCTGGCATTGCACAGTCACCAGCTGTCACGCAGAGTTCCATGTGGATGCGAGATTCTCCCAGTTCAATGCGATGAGAAACTGAGCCTCCGAATGGCCATTGCGAATCTAAATCGGTGAAGAGATCAACCCGTGAAGCAGTTGGGTCTTTGACATTCCACGATTGTGCAAAGACGGTTCCGTGAGCAGCATGTGGCGGTAGGACGAGTGGTAGTTGGTAATCAGCGTTGTTCAAATGCACAACGCCAGACCTGACCCGACCTGCATACGGAACCATTGGGTAGCAGCCCCAAGTGAGTGCTGTTGCTCCTGGGATGTGGGTGAGCAGAACCTCCGTGTTGTAGATGCGTAACGAAGCAAGTCGTCCGCCATGCGTTTCGTCTACAGAGACAGATGCACTGTCGTTGCTCAGTGTAAAAACCACGCTTGGATTCTTATCATTTACTATCAACTGAAGAATTTGGCCTTGGGGGAACTAGCCTGTCGTGCACGAAGGAAGTGCAGTATCGGGTCGCTAGCTCAGTTGGTAGAGCAACGGACTTTTAATCCGCAGGTCCAGGGTTCGAGCCCCTGGCGACCCACCATTTTCAGGTTTTTCTGCAGATCATGATGACTTTTTTGACGGCTTCTTTTCCCGTGATTTTTTCAACAAATTTTGCACAAACTAAGGCCAGACGCTTGGGAATCCAGAGTGGAATACGCGGGTGAGGGTAGGAAACGACCTCAAATGAGAGCTCTGGGCACATCGCCTCTACTTGACTTAAAACTGGTGGAAGAGCGTCCGCGTTTCTCCACGTTTGACTGATAATGATCTTTCCCTCTGAAGAAAGGTTTTCAGCCAAGTTCATAATCAACCGTGATTGGTATGAAGCATCTCGATTTCTGCTGAAGGGGTAAATTTCAAAACAGAAGATGAGATCAAAGGTTCCGATTCGTTCACCAGACGGATCTAGTGCAACTACTCCAAAAGAAGCGTTTTTATGATGGTTTTTTGCATACGTGATTGCATCTTCGGCTAGATCAATTCCGAGAACGCGCGCATTTGGGAATACTTCTGCGATCACCGTCGTCGTGTAACCCAACCCACATCCTGCATCAAGAATTGTTGTTGGATTACCTAGATTTAAAAACCTAAAAATCTGTTGGACTTTAGATCTTGGGAAAAGGTCATTGTGCACAGAAGCGTTTGAGTTTTCAAGCGTGTCACCAAGAACAAGGCGACGGTATGAACCGAAATCGCCCTTTGCATTCAGTTGAGAAAAATCATTGAGCAAGCGAGCGGATGCTTCATCAGCTTTCAGCCGCGAAGGCAACCACCAATCGTTTTCAGTCATGTATTGCTGTGCTCCAGGTGTGTAGGACTGCGGACTATTTACAGTAGTGAGGTGTTCACGCCCAGCGATACCAAGTATCTAATTTAAAGATACTTTAGTCTGGTGTATCACAAAATCCGATATGTCTGAAATACTAGGAACATGTTCATCCCCCTCCTAATAACAGCGGGTGTTTTCACACTTGCACACCGCTTGGTCATGACTTCCGTTGACACGTTCAACGGATACGGCGACCAAGGCCCAGACTTTCGTCTCTAATTCCTGAATTCGCCAGATGTCACTGACATTTGGGTGAATGAAAGGCGAGACTGTACTTAGTGAGTACAGACGAGTCAGTAGTCAATCAGCTGGATCTTTCGATCACCGGCATGTCTTGCAATGCATGTGCGATGTCAATCGAAAAAGGACTGAATGCACTTCCTGGCGTGGAAGCATCAGTGAACTACGCAACGGAATCTGCCCGAGTGGCATTTGATTCAACTTCTGCCGATGTAGCAACTTTCATTTCAACGATTGAAGGACTTGGTTATGGCGCGCGAACGCTTGCCGAAACTACACCCGACATGTTGGATGCTGAAGTTCGTGAACGTGTGTCGATGTTGAAAACACGACTGCTGGTGTCGTTGGTCTTAGCAGTTCCTGTTGCCGTGGTGTCCATGTTTATGGCACTGCAATTCTCTAACTGGCAGTGGTATGCATTGGCACTGTCTGCACCAGTAGTCACATGGGGTGCATGGCCGTTCCATCGCGCAGCGCTCATGAATGCGCGCCATCGAAACACCACAATGGACACGCTGATTTCGCTCGGAGTAGTCGCTGCAACTGGGTGGTCGTTGTGGGCACTGATTTGGGGTGGTGCAACAGATGATCACAACATGTCTGGCATGGTCGGAATGGCCGAATCTTCACATGTGTATTTTGAAGTTGCAGTTTCGGTCACAGTGTTCTTATTGGCCGGTCGCTATTTCGAAGCTCGCGCAAAAAGGCGAGCAGGCGATGCACTTCGCGCACTTCTTGCACTCGGCGCGCGGAATGCAACGGTTCTGCGCGATGGCGAAGAAATAGTGATTGAAGCAGCTCTCATCAAGGTGGGCGATTTGATTGTGGTTCGTCCCGGAGAAATCATTGCGGCAGATGGAATTGTGCAAGAAGGTGATTCCACTATTGATGCATCAATGCTCACGGGTGAAAGTGTTCCTGTTGATGTTGCAAAAGGCAGCAAAGTAACGGGAACAACAGTGAACTTGACGGGCCGGATCATTGTGAAAGCACGTCGAGTAGGTGCAGATTCAACATTTGCGCAAATGACCAAACTTGTGCGCGATGCGCAATCCACAAAAGCGCCAGTGCAGCGCTTGGCTGACCGGGTAAGCAGCGTGTTCGTGCCGACGGTGATTGTTATCTCGGTTCTGACATTTGTTGGCTGGTATGTGCTTGGCGACAATGCCAATCGCGTTGCAGATTCATTTACTGCAGCCGTTGCCGTACTGATTATTGCGTGTCCTTGCGCGCTTGGCCTTGCAACACCAACAGCATTAATGGTGGGCAGTGGTCGCGCAGCGCAGATGGGAATTGTGATTAAGGGCGTAGACGTATTGCAGAGCACGCGGCGCATCGACACCGTGGTGTTTGACAAAACGGGAACAGTGACAACTGGTGTTATGCAATTAATTGATGTGGTGTGCGCAACTGGCGTAACGCGTGCAGAGGTGCTTGGTTACGCGGGTGCGTTAGAGCATGCAAGTGAACACCCAATAGCAAAAGCAATTGCCAATGCAGCCCGTGCCGAATTAGGCACGCTTGCAGGCGTTGGTCATTTTGAATCGATTGCAGGAATGGGAACTATTGGTGTAGTTGACGGCAAGCGCGTGATGGTTGGTGGTGAACCACTATTCGAAAAGCAGCTCACCATTGTTTCGAAAGACATGAAAGACGCATTGCACGCCGCGCGCAATTCTGGGAACACTGCGGTGCTTGTTGCCTATGACGGTTCGGCAAAAGGCGTGTTCGTTATTGCTGATCAACCAAAGCAGCACAGTGCCGAAGCTATTGCCGATTTGCGCAAGCTTGGCCTAAGGCCGGTGTTGCTTACAGGGGATAATCGGGCAACTGCCGTTGCCGTTGCAGAGCAGGTAGGCATTGATACCGACGAACAACATGTGATTGCAGGAGTACTTCCTGCCGAGAAGGTGCGGGTCGTTGCAGACTTGCAAGAGCGCGGGTATGCAGTTGCCATGGTGGGCGATGGCGTGAATGATGCGGCTGCACTTGCTCAGTCCGATGTTGGTATCGCCATGGGAACTGGAACTGATGTTGCCATGAACGCAAGTGAT
>JBEGVD010000023.1:0-8658 GCA_041178585.1 Actinomycetota bacterium | reverse complement strand
CTTCCCTGCTCAATGGTCATCCAGGTGAGAAAACGCTCGCTGTATGTCAGCGACGACATTGACAACTCGTTATGCGCGGATTGTTGGCGCTGCAGATGGCTCTGCGACTGCTGCTGGGTTTTGCAATCTCACCACTCGATGTTGCAACGATGCGCCAATCAGTTCGCGGAACAATGGGTGCGGTCGATCGGGGCGACTCTTGAATTCTGGATGGGCCTGGGTGCCAACCCAGAAAGGATGATCGGACATCTCAATGAACTCAACAAGTCTGCGGTCTGGCGAAGATCCGCTGCACACAAATCCAGATTCTTCAAACCGTGCACGATAGGTGGAGTTGAATTCGTAACGATGACGATGGCGCTCGCTCACCACTGACTCTCCATATGCAGCAGCAACTTTGGTTCCTGGTTCGAGCTGTGCATAGTAAGCACCAAGTCGCATAGTTCCGCCCATGTCGGTGACGTCTCGCTGATCGATCATCAGGTCGATGACTGGGTTCTGTGTTGTCGGATCAAACTCTGTTGAGTGTGCATCAGATAGTCCAAGAACGTGACGAGCAAATTCGATGGTCATTACCTGCATGCCCAAGCACAGCCCGAGGCACGGAACGCCATGCTCACGAGCGTATTGTGCTGCACGAATCTTGCCTTCAACACCGCGAGCGCCAAAACCGCCAGGAATGACAATGCCATCAAGTGATGCCAATTGTTCTTCGGCAAGAAGACCTTCAACATTTTCAGCCTGGATCCATACGATTTCAACATTGGCTGCATGATGGAAACCTGCGTGCTTCAAACTTTCTACAACCGAAAGATACGCGTCATGGAGTTCTACATACTTGCCAATGAGACCGATGCGAACTGGTGCTGTTGATGCCTCTACACGAGCTACTACTTCGCGCCAAGGCGTGAGATCAAGTGGCGCATCGATGCGCAATACATCGCAAATCTGAGTATCTAGACCTTCGTCATGGAGAATGAGCGGCAACTCGTAAATGTTGCGCGCGTCAGCCGCGTTGATGACGTTCTTTTGATCCACGTCGCATTGGTTAGAGATCTTGCGCTTCAACTGATCGCTAATTGGCTCATCACTACGACACACGATGATGTCTGGCTGAATACCGCGCGAACGAAGTTCGGTGACGCTGTGTTGCGTTGGCTTTGTTTTCTGCTCGCCGCTTGGACCGATAAAGGGAACCAAGGTGACATGCACGTAACACACGTTGTCGCGACCAACTTCATTTCGGAACTGACGCACAGCCTCGAGGAACGGCAGAATTTCAATGTCGCCAACAGTTCCTCCAATTTCGGTGATCACCACATCGATGTCGTCGGTTGCTAGGCGCTTAATGCGGCGGCGAATCTCGTCCGTTACGTGTGGAATCACCTGAACGGTGCGCCCGAGGTAATCCCCTCTGCGCTCGGCTGCAAGAACAGCCTGATAAATGCTGCCTGTTGTTGCATTTGATGAACGCGACAAATTTTCATCAATAAATCGCTCGTAGTGACCAAGATCTAAGTCTGTTTCTCCACCGTCATCGGTGACGAACACTTCGCCGTGTTCGAACGGATTCATTGTTCCCGGATCGACGTTGATGTACGGATCCAGTTTTTGCATGGTCACACGCAATCCGCGCATCTTCAACAGTCTTCCCAGTGATGAAGCGGTCAAACCTTTTCCAAGGGAGCTAGCAACGCCGCCTGTCACGAACACGTGCTTTGGCATTTTTACTCTCCGTCCGCTCTCTAGGTTCTGTCGCAGAACCGTTTACCTCACGACGGGAGATAAGCATAACCTGTCGAGGCCTACCGCCGAGGACGCTTGGGGGATGCCTGACTGCTGGCGTCAGATTTATGGCTATCTCGTAACAATTCACGCGCGTGTTCAAGTGCCGTAGCCTCGGCAACTCCTCCAGAAAGCATTCGGGCGATCTCGGCAATGCGCTCTTCCTCACCCAATGTTGCAGCTTGTGCATACGTTTTGCCACTGCGTACCGACTTGGAAACCTGGATATGGGCATGGCCTGCAGCGGCAACTTGAGGTAAGTGCGTGACCACCAGAACTTGATGGCGCTTGCCGAGTAACGCAAGTGCTTGAGCAACCGCAACCGCGGCTTCTCCGCCAATTCCTGCATCAACTTCGTCGAATACCAGCGTGTTTGGACCAGATGACAACACCAAACGAAGGGCCAACATGGTTCGGGCAAGTTCGCCACCTGAAGCAACCTTGGTCAACGGCATAACCGGAGAACCTGGGTTGGCAGCCAGCAAAAACACCACATCGTCACCTGGGTCTTGCCCTACCGAAACTTCGATCACCGCATGTGCCATGGCCAATGTGCGAAGGTTCTTTTGCACCTGTTGCGCTAAAGGTCTGGAGCCGTCTCGACGAGCCTTGCCAACCACTTCTTGCGCGGCTTCAAGTTTGCGCACCGCAATTGCTCGTTCCTGATCGAGGGTTGCTGCACGCGCTTCAAAAGACTCCAACTCTGCCAGTCGTACTGCGCTTTCGTCTCCAAAGGCAATAACTTCCTCAAGTGAATCGCCATACTTGCGTCTCAAGTCAACAAGCAACTGACGACGCTGACGGACTTCATCAAGGCGGGATGGATTTTCCTCGATTGAATCCGCTTCATCTCGGATGTCTGCAGAAAGGTCTTCTAGTTCACTTTGCAGCGCCTTTAGCCGTGACACGAAACCAGCGAATGGTTCTTTGTTGTTGAGCGCAGAGACCGCACTACCCAAGTTGTCGGTAGCTCCAGACTCTTCTGCCAGTGATGCAACTGCTTTCCACAACGCCTCGCGATAATTGACGGCGTCTGCGAGTACATCTTCCTCTCGCGACAACTGCTCGTCTTCGTCAGCACCCTGCAAAGCCGCTTCAATGATCTCGTTTACCTGAAACCGCAGAAGGTCGATCTCGCGCGCCCGCATTCGGTCGTCACCGCCCAATGTTGCAAGCGCCGCATCAATTTCTGTCACCTCCGCACGCGCATTGCGTAGTGGTTCAAGATCAACCTTGGCGTAAGCATCAAGGGCTTCTCGCTGTGCCTTTGCGCCAAGCAAACTCTGATGTGCATGCTGGCCGTGCATGTCAACCAAATCGAGTCCGTGTTCTGCAAGCTGACCTACTGTTGCCAAACGTCCGTTCACATATGCGCGCGATCGTCCGTCGAGCGGAATGGTTCGGCACAAAATGACTTCTTCATCACCAAACACAAACCGGCCCTCAACGCGTGCTTCAGTTGCACCCGGACGAACCATTCCCGCATCGGCTCTACCGCCCACCAAGAGGTTGATTGCTTCAACAATCATGGTCTTACCTGCGCCAGTTTCGCCAGTAAGCGCTACCAGACCTTGCGACAACTGCAAATCGAGTGTGTCAATCACTCCGAGATTTTCAATATGTAGCTCGGTGAGCACTATTCGTCTCCCAAACCAAACTTCGCTCGCACGATTTGGTGAAATTTTGGTTCTTTAAACAACCGAATGAAAATTGCCTGGCATGTATCTGGCGCGTACACCACTAAGTCGTCTTGCGTCAGGCTTGCTACCCCGCGACCATCAATTGCTAAATCAACTGGACGAGTTCCCACGACCTTGATGTGTACCGATTCATGTGGGTCGAGGACGAGTGACCGATCAAACAACATGTGAGGAGAAACCGGAGTGATCAGCAATGCGCGATGACGTGGCGAGACCACAGGGCCGCGCGCGCTCATGGAATACGCCGTGCTTCCTGTTGGAGTAGAAACGATGAGTCCATCTGCCGAATAGCGTGCGAAATCTTGACCATTGATCACCAAGTCCAACCAAATGGTGTGACCCGATTGATGTTTTTCAAGAACTGCCTCATTCAAAGCGCGATATGAAACCGATGCCGATCGATCCGCCTTGTGCAATGTGACACTCAGCATCATGCGTGCGTCAATGACATAGTCCGTTCCAGAGACGCCAGATTCCCACTTATTCAATGCATCAATTAATTCATCAGGATCAATTTCTGTGAGGTAACCAAGCGTTCCCACGTTTACGCCAAGAATAGGAACCGGAGCACCGTCAAGCATGTGGACAGCGCGCAGCACTGTTCCATCACCGCCAAGGCTGACAACAAGATCAGCATCCATAGCATGACGTGGATTCGCAAGTTCTGGACTGTTTAGTGCTTGCGCATCAAAGTCATTCATCCACAATTCGTGTCCGCGATGTGTTGCCCACTGTCGAAGATCTGCCAGCAATTCAGGTATCTCGGTACGTGAATGATGCGCGACAACAAAAATATTCGCCATCACCTACCCGATTCCTTCATAATCACGTCTCAAACCTATACCAGACCAAATATTCAACATTGCCCTCAGCACCGTGAATCGGCGATTCAATCCACCCGCGCACCGCCCACCCCTGCTCTGCAAAGGACTCATTCACTTCCCCGACAACTCGATCGCGGACTACCTGGTCGGCGATTACTCCTTGGCTCTTATCGACCTCAAGTTTGGTGGCCTCAAATTGGGGTTTCACCAACACCACAAGATTGCCTGACCGTGACAGTCGTGCCGTGAGTGCCCTACTGACGGATGTCAAAGAAATGAACGACAAGTCGGCAACCACTATGTCAAACTCGCTACGTAATGGGATCGGCAAATCTCCAATGTCATCAACAAGTTGTCGCACATTGAAAGCATCAATGACGACGACGCGACTATTTACTGCAACTCGTTCGTGCATCTGCGATTTGCCTACATCAATGGCAACCACTTCACTTGCCCCGCGTTGTAGGAGACAGTCTGTAAAGCCCCCCGTTGAAGCCCCAGCATCAAGCGCACGCTGATCACTGACGTCAATATCGAAAGCAGCAAGCGCAGCCTCCAACTTGATTCCGCCACGCGATACGAATTGATCAACCAGTTTCACTAAGAGCTCATCTGACGGGGCCACTTGTCGGCTGTGTGTCATCACCACCGATCCATTGGCTAGCACCACACCTTCGTCAATCAATGCTCGCGCTGCATCGGCACTTTTTGCAAGCCCACGCTGCACGAGCGCCGCGTCGACACGAACCCTGCGAGTACTCACGCTTTAGCGATACTTCTCAATAATGAAGTCAGCAAAAGCAGCCAAGTCATTTCCCTCAAAATCAACATTGCGCATTTCATCTTGTGTATGAGCCACTCCACTTCGTACATGTGCGAAGTGACAACCGAGGGTCTGAGCAAAAGCGCCATCAGTTGATACTCGATCTCCCACCATCCACGCATCAGACAAATCGCTGACTCCAAGCACCCCGCGCACCAGGTTTGCCATCGGCGCATACGGCTTTCCAGCAACTACTGGTTGCACTCCACTGGCAGTTGCGACTGCAGCAACAATTGCGCCGCCTCCTGGGATGACTCCACTGGGTGTCGGATACGTGGCGTCATCATTAGTTGCAATGAATCGCGCACCGTTTCGGATTGATGCCGACAACCGCGTCAATCCTGCGAAGTCGAATGACCGATGAAAGGCCACAACGACTGTGTCAACTTCAACATCTATCGGCAACTCAGGATCATCAGACCTGCCAACAAGAATTGCACCAGCATCAGAAATGGCCTGCGTTACTCCCGGACCGCCACACGTCAACACACGCTCTCCAAATTTCAACAGAGCACCAGCTGATTGTGACGCTGTAACAACTTGACCAATGGCAGGAATTCCGATGCTCTCCAGAACTGTTGCCTGTTCGGTTGCAGAAGCATGCGAATTATTGGTCACAAACAACACTCGATGACCAGCTTCCCTCATTCTGTGAATTGCATCGACTGAACCGGAGATCGGTTTATGCATGAGCCACACGACCCCATCTAGATCGCACAATATTGATGGCTTCAATGGCACACTGTAATTGTGCCTCGTTTTGACCCCTTTCAGGCGCTCCGTTATGGGAGCAGTATTGACCTAAATGATGTCTGCTCGCCACCGTACGACGTCCTTTCAGACGCCGACCGGATGGCTTTAGCAAACAAGCATGAGAACAACATTGTTCACATCGATATGCCATTGTCGCCAACTGGAAATGCCTACGAACATGCTGCCTCGGAATTGACCCAGTGGATTAGCAACGGCGTTATGGTGCGTGACGATGGTGCTTCGTTCACGCTGTATCGCATGCAGTTCACCGACTCCACAGGCAAACCACGCAACGTTGTTGGAGTTATCGGAGCACTAGAGGTAGTTGATGAGGGCGCTGGTGGCGTACTGCCTCATGAACGCACCACCCCGAAGGCCAAAACCGATCGTCTTGAATTGACCCGTGCAACCGACGCCAATTTATCTCCTGTATGGGGACTATCACTTGCAAATGGTCTGTCAACGTTGCTCTCCGAACCCGGTGAACTTGTCGGCAGCGTTGTTGATGACCTTGGAGTCATTCACAGTGTTGAGCGTGTTGCAGATGGCGCCCGCATTGCGGCAATCTCTTCTGCGATCTCGTCCCACCCGGTGGTGATTGCAGACGGACATCACCGCTACGCCATCAGCCGTACGTATCGCGATGAAACGCGTGAACGCCTAAACAGCAAATCATCGGGCGCCGAACTCACCATGACGTACGTAAACGAGCTCATAGACGAACAACTCAGCGTTGCTGCAATTCATCGCTTGTACGAAAGCATCTCCTACAAAGAATTGGCTGCAGCGCTTTCGCCATTCTTTACCATCACTGACGCAGACCCAGTTGGTCCAACAACGTTGTCGCAAATGAATCAACGCAATTCGCTATGCCTGGTTTCAAAAACCGGCCGAACGCACTGGCTCACACCTATCGACGAGAAATTCGCTGGCGTTCGAAACCTTGATAGCGCTTATCTCGAACATGCATTGTCCAATGTGCGGCACGAAGTTCGCTACCAGCACGGAGTCACCGAGGTTCAGCACGAGTTACAAACCAGCGACGCGACTGCTGCAATCCTCATTCGTCCAGTCAGTGTCGCCGAAATTCAGCGCACGGCAAACGAAGGTTTGCTCATGCCACCGAAGTCCACATTTTTTACACCGAAGCTACGAACAGGGTTCGTACTGCGGGAGATGAAGACGCGTTAGTGCGAACCGATTGCCGAAAGGCGATCGCGGATATCCGAGAAGTCTGGATCGTTATGTGCAATCTTCTTGAACCATTCGCGCGCATTGATTACGTCGCCTGAACGGTCGTACAAGTCGGCAAGTACGTACCACTCACGCAAGTGGTGTTCACGAACCTTTGCTGGATCCTTCTTGGTCTGCTGCATGATGCGAACGGCATTCTGGATGTCGCCCTTATCGGCTTGCGCGCTAGCCGCAACAATGCGACCTTCCGCAACAATTGCAGGATCCGGTGATGCATCCTTCAATTCCTTCCACAACTCGTCGACCTTTTCATAACGCATCAGTGCGCGATAACAGTCGGCAAGAACTGGGTGATTCAACGTTGAAGCAGGCATCGCAGCGCGTGCCTTTTCTAGGTGATCAGCAGCATCGCGCCACTGGCCTAAGCGGTACAACGACAAGCCGGCAATCTCGTGAATGAGATGCACTCCCTCACACTCGCGCGTGATTGGAATAATGATGCGCTTCGCATCCTGGTAACGACCCTTTTCAAAAGCATCAAGTGCTAAAGCAAGTTTGCCGATGAGACGCTTGGCAGCTGGGTCGCCAACAATGCCAGCGATCTTTTTACCAACAGTTGCCTCTACGTGAGCAAGTGCTGGCGCTGATGCGCGCTTCTCGTCACGTTCCAAATGGATTGGTGCATCGTTGTCACGACCGCCCGATCCACGACGTGGTGCACGAGTCGAGCCCTCATCTTTCCAACGCTCTTGCTGATGATCGTTACGCGGTGCTGCGTCGCGATCATTGCGGCGGCCGCCTGTGCGTGAACGAACTTGATCGGCGCGACGCTGTGCATCAGTTTGTGGACGAGCTGGGCGATCATCGAAACTGCGTGGACGATCATCATCACGGCGCGGACGACTTGGACGCGAATCGCGATCACCAAAGCGACCACCTGTTGATGGACGACCCGAACTTGGGCGCCCGCGACCGGCTGGACGATCATCATCACTGCGCGGACGCGACGGACGATCTGGACGATCTCCGAAACGACCACGTGTTGGTGGACGATCAGCATCGAAACTGCGCGGACGACTTGGACGATCATCTGAGCGGCCACGTGTTGTAGGACGATCTGAATCAAAACTGCGTGCGCGACTCGGACGGTCATCATCGCCACGTGGACGACTTGGACGCGAATCGCGATCTGCAAACCTGCCACCAGTTGATGGACGACCTGATGAAGAACGACCCGAACTTGGACGGCCCGATGTTGGACGACCACGACCGGCTGGACGATCATCACCGCTACGCGGGCGACCTGGACGGTCATCAGAGCGGCCACGTGTTGTAGGACGATCTGAATCGAAACCGCGCGGACGACTTGGACGATCGTCACTGCTGCGCGGACGACTTGGACGGTCATCGCCACTGCGTGGACGTGAAGGACGGTCATCATCGCGGCGCGGACGGGAAGGTCGTGAATCGTCACGACGAGGGCCTCTGGCTCCAGCGCCACTTGGGCGTGCTGGACGGGCTGAATCACTATCTCGTCTTGGGCGACGCGGACCGCTTCTGTCTGGTGTAGGCACCCACC
>JBEGVD010000022.1:0-15268 GCA_041178585.1 Actinomycetota bacterium | reverse complement strand
GAGTGCATCGCCGGCACCGACCGGCCAGATGGCAGCGCGTCATCTGGTGGAAACAGCGCAACTTGGCGCGCACGGTTTGCTCGTTGACTTCGTTGGCAAAGACTCAGTGATAACCGATGTTGTACATGACTCACGTCAGGTCACTACTGGAGCATTGTTCTGCTGCATTGGTGGTGAAAATGTAGACGGTCATGAGTTTGCACAGCAGGCTGTCAATGCTGGGGCATCAGCGCTGTTAGTAGAACGTGTATTGGATATAGATGTTCCTCAAGTTGTGGTTCGTGATGTGCGTAGGTCGATGGGGCTACTAGCTGCCGCCCTGCGCGAATTCCCGAGTACACGAATGCACGTTGTTGGTGTAACGGGCACAAACGGCAAAACGACGACAGCGCATCTGCTCGCGGAAATCTTGCGTACGCACGGATGGAAAACCGAAGTCATTGGAACGTTGACTGGCACACGAACGACACCAGAATCAACCGATTTGCAACGCATGTTGAGCGCCTGGGAACGCGAAGGTGTTGAAGCCGTAGTGATGGAAGTGACCTCACATGCGTTGGAGCTCTATCGCGTAATGGGCACGACGTTTGAGGCTGCAGTGTTTACGAATTTGTCGCAGGATCATTTGGACTTCCACCTCACCATGGAGAAGTACTTCGCTGCTAAAGCAAAACTCTTCACGAAAGAGTATTCGGCATGCGGCATCATCAATCGCGACGATGTGCACGGCCAACTTCTTCTCGACACCATGACGATTGATGCGAAGTCGTTTGGTTTGAGCGACATTACTCAGGTTCGTATGGATGCACGCCACATTGAGTACGAGATCGAAGGTGTGCAGATGCGCGCACAATTAGGTGGTCAGTTCAACGTGATGAACTCGCTTGCCGCAGTTGCTGCTGCACGAGCCATTGGTGTTCCGCTGCCGAAGATTGCTGAGGGTTTGAGTCACGCCACTGCTGTACCTGGTCGGTTTGAGTCCATTGATGCAGGGCAGCACTTCGATGTGATTGTCGATTACGCACACACGCCAGATGCTCTCGAACGAGTTCTTGACACAGCACGATCACTGATGAGCGAGTCTGGAAAACTTGTAGTGGTCTTTGGCTGTGGTGGAGATCGCGACGCTGAAAAGCGTGCGCCAATGGGGGAAATCGCTGCTGCAAAGTCAGATGTGGTGATTATTACTTCAGATAATCCTCGCTCTGAATCAGGGACTGAGATTGCCGCGCAAATCAGTGCTGGAGTCGCAGCATCTGATTCGCATAAAGTGCTGTGCACCGAATTAGATCGCCGTGCCGCAATTGGTAGGGCGTTTTCCATTGCTCAGCGTGGAGATGTTGTTGTGATTGCGGGAAAGGGTCACGAAAACACTCAAACCGTTGGAACAGAAACTTTTCCGTTTAACGATGCGCATGTCGCTCGTGAACTTCTAGGAGCACAATCATGATTGCCGTTTTAATTGCAGGTGCCGTTGGAATGCTGGTATCGCTTGCCGGCACCCGTGCACTTATTTCATTTTTCCAACGACTAGGAAAGGGCCAGCCCATTCTTGGCGCGGAGGACCACGGTCCAGCGCATCAGATGGCAAAACAGGGAACACCAACAATGGGTGGCATTGCCATTCTGTTTGCTGGTTTTGTTGGTTGGCTAGTTGCTCACTTACGAGATGGGCTTCCATTTTCTGATCAAGCAGCCATTATTTGGCTCACGGTTTTTGTGTTGGCAACGGTTGGTTTTCTAGATGATTACTTGAAAGTTAAGCGTCAACACAATCGCGGGATCTTTTGGAAGAAAAAGGGTTGGATCACCTTTGGCATTACTGCAGTGCTGATGTTCATTTTGGCGTCCACTACAGGAGTTGCTCAAACCATTTCGTTTACTCGCGCGGTGAGCCCAGGCTGGGAGTTATCGGGGCCGGTATTTATCGTGTGGACCGCCATCATGGTGTGGAGCACAACAAACGCAGTCAATGTCACCGACGGTTTGGACGGTCTTGCAGCGGGCTCCGCACTATTTGGCTTCTTGGCTTTCACCATCATTGCGTACTGGGCATTTCGCAATCCGCGCATCTATGACATTGTGAATCCGCTTGACTTGGCAGTTCTTTCAGCGGCACTCGCTGGGGCGTGCGGAGGATTCCTGTGGTGGAACGCAGCGCCTGCACAAATATTCATGGGCGATGTTGGTGCACTTGGGTTAGGTGCTGCCCTAGGAGCGCTTGCTGTAACAACTAACACGCATTTGATGTTGTTGATCATCTGTGGCATCAACGTGATCGAGGCTGGTTCGGTAGCAATCCAGATGGGCGTGTTCAAAGCATCTGGCAGGAAGAAGCGATTGTTCAAGATGTCACCGATTCACCATCACTTTGAATTGAGTGGTTGGCCAGAAACGACTGTCATCATTCGCTTCTGGATCATTTCAGGAATCTGTGTGGCTTCAGCCGTTGCAATTTTCATCGCCGACTTCACCAATCAAGTGTCCCGATGACCCAAAGCCGCGATGCAACCTTTGTCTTCGGGTTGGCAGTAGCGGGGCGTGCGGTTGCTTCATCGTTGCGTAAGCGCGGCATAGATGTTGTGCTTGGTGATGACAATTTGATGGATGAGCATCGCTCATTTGCTCAGTCGATTGGTGCGCAAGTGGTGAACATTGCCCAAGATGGGGAATTGCAGCGAGTGATGAGTGCGGTGAACGTGCTTTCTCCTGCACCTGGAGTTCCCGCACACCACGCTGTCATTCGTCATGCTCGCGAAAACGGAGTGTCCATTCAAACGGAGATTGAAATTTCCTATCGCATGGAACAACTGCGAAGCGGTGGACCGCGCCCATTGGTTGCGGTCACGGGAACCGATGGCAAGACAACTACCACGCTGTTGGTGAATGCAATTCTTCGCACGGCAGGTTTGCGCTCAGAAGCGGTAGGCAACACGGAAGTGCCGCTCATCGAATCGCTTGATACCGATGCTCAGGCTTTTGCGGTCGAGTGTTCAAGTTTTCGTTTGGAACACACCGAACAGTTTCGGGCTCAAGCTTCGGCTTGGTTGAACATTGCACCAGATCATCTGGATTGGCACGGCACGTATCAACAGTATTTCGATGCGAAAGCGAAGATGTGGGCGAACTGTTTGCCGACTGATGTGGCAGTTGCACCTAGCGATGACGTGAACATTTTGGCAGTGGCGCGTGCAAGTGCTGCACGCACGGTTACTTTTGGCGCAACTGAGGGCGACTACCGCGTTGTAGGCGAAGAATTATGTGGACCGTTTGGATCAATCATGAGTATTTCACGCATGAAGCGGTCGTTGCCTCACGACATCACCAATGCGCTTGCTGCAGCTGCCGTGTGCATCGAGAGTGGACTTGCGAGCGCAGAACATGTGGCGCAGGCTTTGGAACAGTTTGAAAACGCTCCTCACCGAATCCAGTTCGTTTCAGAGATAGACGGGGTGCGTTGGTTTAATGATTCAAAGGCAACGAGCCCGCATGCTGCAAGCGTGGCGTTGCGTGCATTTGACAGCATTGTGTTGATTGCCGGGGGCAAGAACAAAGATCTTGACCTTTCGCAAATGGCATGCGAACCACAGCGCATGAGAGCAGTTGTTGCCATCGGCGCCTCCGCAGACGATATTGCACGTGCATTTAGTGGTGTGTGCACTGTTGTTAAAGCGGAGAGTATGAGTGCTGCCGTTTCTCAGGCACGTGAGCTTGCACGAGCAGGCGATGTTGTGGTTCTGTCGCCGGGATGCACCAGTTACGACTGGTACTCAAACTACGGTGAACGTGGCGACGATTTCATGAAATGCGTTCGAGAACTATCAGGAAACCATCGCTAGGAGGACACCGTGGCAACAAACGTTTCAACTTCACTCACACCGGCTCAACGTCGCCGAGCAGTTCTCGACAAAAAGGGTGTTGGCACTTCACGTCGACTAACGACTGCTGCACCTAACAAGGTTTTTTGGGGAATTCTTGCGGTCACATCGTTGCTCACGGTGTTTGGTTTGATGATGGTGCTGTCAGCAACGTCAATTGAAGCTGTAAACCGTGGCGGATCGCCGTGGGCGATGTTCCAGAAGCAATTCATGTGGTCAATTTTTGGTTTGTTCGCGGGAATTACCACTTACCGCATGCCGTATCACCAGTGGCATGGCTTTGCGAAGTACGCGTTATGGGCGTCGTATGGACTCATGGTTCTTCCGTTGGTTCCAGGTGTTGGATTGGAAATCAACGGTGCGCGTGCATGGGTGGCGTTAGGTCCAATTCGTTTCCAACCTTCTGAAGTTTTGAAGGTCACCATGTTGTTGTATTGCGCCAGTGTGTTGTCGCGTAGGCGTGCCGATATCGCGATAGTGGAGCGAACACTAAAACCAGTCATGACTGCATGGGCGATCACGGTGTTGATGTGCATTATTTTCCAAAAAGATCTTGGCGCGGCAATTGTGTTCACCTGCATTGTTATGGCAACGCTGTTCATTGCAGGAGCGCCAATTCGGTGGATGGCAACGATGACGGGTGCGTTTACCTTGGTTTCGATTGGTTTGATCGCCACAAGCTCGCGACTGCAAAATCGATTCTTCGCATTTGCTGATCTGGAAGGAAACAAAGGTCACTGGGCCTATCAAGTATGGCAATCCGTGTTGAGCATTGCCAATGGTGGAATCACGGGTGTTGGAGTAGGTCAGGGAACTGGAAAGTGGGGTTACGTTCCACTTGCGCATAGCGACTTCATTTTTGCGATTATTGCCGAAGAGTTCGGACTGATTGGAACTGTTGGTGTTATCGGTGGATTCATGGTGTTGCTTTCACTTGGTATGCAGGCCGCAAGAGGAGCACGCGATCACTATGGCGCACTACTCGCTGGTGGAATCACGACATGGTTATGCGTTCAAGCACTCATCAATATTGGAGGCGTGATCGGCGCAATGCCAGTAACAGGGCTCACTTTGCCACTCTTGTCATACGGTGGATCATCACTGTTTATGACAATGGCGGCTGTTGGTCTGTTGCTGAACGTTGCACGTAATATGAAGTAGGTCATGGTCGTACCCGCTTCAACCACGTTTGCCGTTATTACTGGGGGCGGAACCAGCGGGCACGTTGTTCCTGCAATTGCGATCGCAGAACTTCTTGTAGATGCCGGCCATAGTTTGTCTTCGTTGCATTATGTGGGTTCGACTCGTGGAGCAGAAGTAACCATGATTCCGCCGCTTGGATTGGCTCATTCATTTCTTGTTGTTGATGGTTTGCAGCGCGGAGTTTCTTTGTCCAAAGTGAAGCGCAATGTGCTGATGGTGTTCACAATGTTGCGTGCTCTCGGTAGCGCAAAAAATTTGCTCAAGCAGTTGAAGCCGCAGGTAGTCATTTCTGTTGGGGGATATGCGAGTATTCCCACATGTCGTGCAGCACGAAGTTTGGGCATCCCTGTCGTCACGTGTTCGTACGATCGTCGGCCAGGTCTGGCTACCAAACTGCAGTCGCGATATGCGGCAGTGTCTGCTGTGGCGTATGTGCCAAGCAAGTTGCGAAATGCTGTTGAGACTGGAGCTCCCGTACGACGCAATTTGCGTACGGCAGACGTGCAGACGTTACGAAACAGTGCACGCGAGTCGTTGGGAATTTCCGCAAGCGCTCGAGTGGCAGTAGTAATGGGGGGATCACTTGGATCTGCCGTGTTGAACACTGCAACAGAGCACCTGGTGCAGAGTCTGCGTAGTACTGAACACACGTGTGTCATTCATATTGCTGGTGAGCGATTCATGGACGCGGTGAAACTACCGGTCACGATGTATCACGGCAACGGAGCTCTTGCGTATTCGCGCATTGCGTATTCGCACGACATGGTCACGTTGTATTCCGCCGCTGACGTTGTGGTGTGTAGGGCCGGGGCAAGCACCATTGCGGAGGTGTCGACTGTAGGGGTTTGCGCTGTCGTCGTGCCATGGAAAGGCGCAGCCGAAAATCATCAATTAGTAAATGCACAATGGTTAACCGATCGAGGTGGTGCGGTTCTGCTTGAAGAGAGCACTTTGACCGCGCACGAATTCTCACAGTTGGTGACTCGACTGCTTCGTGACGATGACGGCAGAGCAGCGGTCGCAAGCCGTGCGCGCGAGTTGGGTGCTGTGCATCGCCAAAGTTCAATTGCAAGCGTTATTGAAGGTGTAGCAAAGGCGCAATTGTGAAATCAGCAAAAGCGCAACTTGACTTATCAACGAAAAAACAGATTCACGTTATTGGTGTAGGTGGACCTGGAATGAGTGCCATTGCGCAAGTGTTGGTCGAAATGGGCCATGTGGTTTCAGGTAGCGACATTAAAGAATCCGAGACAGTGCAACGACTGCGTGAAATTGGTGTGGCCGTCAATATCGGTCATGACGTCACCTCCGTTCACCATTGCGACGCAGTGACAGCTTCATCGGCAATTCCGAAACAAAACATTGAGTTAGTTGAAGCTCTAAATACGGGTATTGCGGTACTGAGCAGAGCCCAGATGTTGGCATTGATCTGTGGACAGAAACTTTCAATAGGCGTTGCCGGCACTCATGGCAAGACCACCACATCGTCGATGCTGATGACGGTTCTTCGAGCAGCGCTGTTGCATCCAAGTTTCATCATTGGTGGCGAAGTGCGCGGAGTGGGTAGCGGGGCATCGTGGGAAAGCGGCGAACACTTGGTGGTTGAAGCTGATGAAAGCGATGGAACCCATGAGCAACTTCCACTGGGCGCAGCCATCGTTACAAATATTGATATTGACCATCTTGACCACTTTTCAACTTTTGACAACATGGTTGAAAGCTTTGAGCGATTTATCGATGCAGTGGCCGGCCCAAAGGTAATTTGTTCAGACAACGCATCGCTATCGGCCATTGCGCTAAAGCAAACTGTCACTACCTATGCAATTCATTCGCCAGCGCAGTTCACGGTGCGCAATGTGCAATTTCATGATGGTGGGTCAACCTTTGATGTGTTGCGCCACGAAGCACCTGGCGACAACGGACATTTTCTCGGCCGTGTCACTTTGCGGTTGCGTGGTGAACATAACGTCACTAATGCGTTGGGAGTGATTGCCATGGCGACGGCTCTCGGAATTGGGTTTGATGTGATTGCATCTGCACTCGCTGCATTTTCGGGTGTATCGCGCAGGTTTGACCCGCGAGGAAACGACGATGGCGTGTCGTTTGTGGATGACTACGCGCATTTGCCGATGGAGATTTCAGCAGTGCTCTCAAGTTGCACAGATGAGTCAGATCCTTGGACTCGGGTAGTCGCTGTTTTCCAGCCGAACCGATTCAACCGCATGCAGCACATGTCAGATGCATACGCAGATTGTTTTGCTACAGCAGATCACGTGGTGATTACTGACATCTATTCCTCTGGCACAACGCCGATTGCAGGGGTAACTGGCAAACTGGTGGTCGATGCCATTGCTCGTGCTCATCCCGATACTTCAATTGCGTGGAAACCGACGCGTGCCGAATTGATTCAGCATCTTGCGACTGAATTGCGTTCAGGTGACCTCTGCATTTCCATGGGTTGTGGTGATATTGAAACGCTTCCAGATGAAGTGATTGCAGCGCGTCGAGCCTTGCGGAGAGGTTCGTGAGTACTCCTCATCAACTTCGTCGCCCAGCGACTTCGGAAGCAATTGAACACGCGTTCGGCTTGTTCAATTCACGAGCCAAGCGAAATGTTGATTTGTCGCAATTCACTACGTACAAAGTTGGTGGCACTGCCGCACTCCACATGATGGTTTCATCGATTGACGATTTGTACCTCGTGAGTGCTGTCCTTGCTGAAGTCGAGTTGCCACTTTTGGTGATTGGGCGTGGAAGTAATTTGCTGATCTCCGATTCTGGATTTAAAGGCTTGGCCATAACCATGAGCGGACTTGCTGACTACGTTGACTTGCCGAATCGTGACGACGACCCGGGAGTGGAACCGATTGCTTTATTCGGCGGTTCGGTTGCACTTCCCGTCGCAGCACGACAAAGCGTTGCGCGTGGACTCACTGGTTTTGAGTGGGGGGTTGGTGTTCCGGGTTCGGTAGGCGGAGCAGTGCGAATGAATGCAGGCGGACATGGTTCCGACATGGCGTCTTCGCTTACCTCGGTGCGGATGTTCCACTTGCGCAAGGGTCTTGAAGCCCATGTGAATGCTGTTGATCTTGGGCTGCGATTCCGTGGTTCGGCACTGGATGATCATCATGTAGTTCTCAGCGCAACTGTTGATCTTGAATGGTCAATGTCGCCCGAAGCTTCAGAAGCAGAATTGCAAGAAGTAGTTCGATGGCGCAGAGAGAACCAACCAGGTGGACAAAACGCGGGTTCGGTATTTGTCAATCCGGAGCCCGGCAAGGTTTCAGCCGGTGCAGTAATCGATGAACTTGGTATGCGTGGATTGCGCGTTGGTTCTGCTCAGGTTTCGGAAAAGCATGCCAATTTCATTCAGGCTGACGTTGGCGGAAGCGCGCAGGATGTCGTGTCACTCATGGCAGAGGTGCGCCGTCGTGTACGTGACGAACGTGGCTATGTTTTGCGTAGCGAGATTCGACTTGTCGGATTTGAAGACGAGACTGATCCATCAATTGTGGATCTTATTAACAAAGACTCCGAAGTTGGTGTTTCAACTATTCGGCTCGAGCAAGTTTTTGATAAATCAAGCATGGCCAATGAGACCACCGATGGAACGATTCCGATTTCGGTGCTGAATGGAGAAGTAGTTCGAATCATCGATTCCGATGTGTCAGATGAAGTGCTTGAAGAACTGAGGGATGCGTTCGGACGTGATGCAACCATCGTTCCAATAACCAGCTCTACAGGTAATCAAACATCGCCAACACTGGCGCCAAGTGACAAGCCAGTTCAGCCCGCTGAGCGAGTGGTGATTGTTGATGATGACCTAAGAATCGTGACCGACGATGATTTTCCTGCTGACACCATGTCTCAGAGTGTGCATCGAGCACCAACCTCTACTCGAGTAGCAATTTTTGATGATGAATCACTTCCGGGCAGCGTTGATGACAGTGCTGATGGCGCTGTCATTATTGATGGAACCGCATGGACTGAACTCTCGTTTGCTCGCCGAGTAATCAACGGCACAAAGCAATTGTTCACTATGCGCGGGGTGAATCGTCGCAAGCAATTGTTGGTAGTTGGCGGTTCGCTTGTCGCATCTATCGTTTTGGTTCTCATCGTGTTGGCGTCACCGTTAGTGGCAGTGCGCAATATCGATGTTGAGGGTGCAAAGTATGCAAACGCAACCTTGATTGAAACCGTCTCAAAAAGTCTGCGTGGCAAGTCGGTGCTCACCGTCGACACGAATGCAGCTCAGAAACTTCTTGAAACTGATCCATGGATTGAGTCAGTTCGCATCAAGACGTATCTTCCAAGTCGAGCAGTGATTGAGATCAATGAGCGAGTGCCAGTTGCGTGGTTCTTGGGTGTAGATAACCAGGGAAGAGTGATTGATCAAGACGGTCGCGTACTTGCGGTGGTCGATGGTCGCCCTACCGAATACATGCTCATTGATGGCATCGGCCCCAATTTGATTGCTGGTGCAATTGCTTCAGAGTCATATAAAGCCGCCGCACAGTTGGCGATGTCGCTGCCTGATGAGATTCGCCCAGTGGTAAAAAACATGGGCGTTAATGGTCCGAACCAGGTAACCATGACCCTGTTAACTGGGGCGGTAGTGAAGTTTGGCGAACCAGTAGACCTGCGAAACAAGCTCGTCAATGTTGTCGTTATTCTGCGCCGCCAGGACATCAACCAGATTGCAGGGATTGATGTGTCATCTGGAACCCCTGTGGTGTCTTCGCCGTAGTTGCGACCCAGTATGCGAGGCTTCCAATGCGGGCCTAGTTGGTCAACTAGCCTCGGTAGCGACGTCATTACAGGCGTTTCGCATATATCGAGTAATCGTTAACGGAGGCATGAACAATATGGCTGGAGCACCGCACAACTTTCTTGCAGTGATCAAGGTGATCGGCGTGGGTGGCGGCGGCATTAATGCTGTGCAGCGCATGATCGACTCTGGGATGAAAGGTGTTGAGTTCATTGCCATAAACACTGATGCGCAGGCGCTCATGATGAGCGATGCAGAAGTGAAGATCGATATTGGTCGTGAGTTCACTCGCGGTCTTGGTGCAGGTAGTGATCCTGAAGTTGGTCGTGAAGCAGCAGAGTCAAGTCGTGCAGAGATCGAAGAACTCGTTGCTGGTGCCGACATGGTGTTCATCACTGCGGGTGAAGGTGGTGGAACTGGAACAGGCGCGGCTCCAGTTATCGCAGAAATTTCTCGCGCAGCAGGCGCACTCACCGTTGGCATCGTGACACGACCATTCAATTTCGAAGGTCGGCGTCGTGCGTTGCAGGCGGATGCAGGAATTTCAAAACTTCGCGAAAAAGTCGACACACTGATCGTTATTCCAAACGAGCGCTTGCTCGCCATTTCAAGCGACAAGACCAGCTTGTTGGCAGCATTTGCATCAGCAGACCAAGTGCTATTGGACGGAGTGGTGGGAATTACCGGTTTGATCATGACTCCTGGTCTCATTAACACCGACTTTGCTGACGTAAAAATGATTCTGAAGAATGCAGGAACTTCACTGATGGGAATCGGTCGAGGAACTGGAGACAATCGTGCAACAGTTGCAGCGAATGCCGCCATCAACTCACCTTTGCTTGAATCGTCAGTTGAAGGTGCTCGCGGAATCCTGTTGAATATTGCCGGTCCTTCAGACCTCGGATTGTTCGAAGTAAATACTGCTTCTGAAATTATTCATGCAGTTGCACACCCTGATGCAAACATCATCTTTGGTTCGGTTATTGATGACGAACTCGATGATGAAATAAAGATCACCGTGATCGCAGCCGGCTTTGACCGTGTCGACAACACCAGCTCGCGTCAGCGTGAGCCACGGACTGTTGATACTGGTCGCATTCCAGAACAGCGTGGAAGTCGTTTGAAGGAGTTGTTCGGTGCTGGAGAAGACCCACTGCGCGATGACGATGACGGTCTTGACGTTCCTTCGTTCCTGAAGTAACGCTCACGTTGGACCAACGCAGTGTTAGTGAAGCGGTTGCTTCGCTACGCAAACGAATAACCAGTGCGGGTGGGGTAGATGTTGCACTCGTTGGTGTGACAAAGACATTTGGCTCTGAAGCATGGCGATTCGCAAAAGTTGCCGGCTGTGATGCTGTTGGCGAAAACTATGCACAAGAGGTCGTCGCGAAAGCTGCTGAGGTGGCATTGGCCGACCGATTGCCGGTGCATTTCATCGGGCAACTGCAGTCAAACAAGATCAAGCAATTGGCGGGAATTGTCGATGTCTGGCAGTCGGTTGACCGAATTTCGCTCCTTACGGAAATCACCAAGCGATCACCGCAATCGGCACGGGTATTTCTTCAAGTAAACGTGACGGGTGAAGAGGGTAAAGGCGGGTGCTTGCCAGCAGAGGTTGGGGAACTGTTCCGTGCTGCGCGGGATTTGGGAATTGACGTTTTGGGACTCATGACAGTTGGGCCAACAAACGAAGACCCCATCGTGACCCGCACCACATTTCGCACGCTTCGCGCATTGGTCAATGAACACGGATTGCAACAATGCAGCATGGGCATGACTGGCGATCTCGAAATTGCAATAGAAGAGGGAAGCACCATGGTTCGCGTGGGGTCAGCCCTTTTTGGCAACCGTCCGTCACCGCCTAGGTAACTTGTTGTAACCTGTGGCTGATGTCAATGTTTAGAAGAGCCATGGATTACCTGGGTCTTGGTCCAGATGACGCATACGACGACTATGACGCTTCGGTTGCGGTTGAACGCCCGTTGCCTCGCCGTCGCCCAGAACCGCGTGGACGTATGGCTCGCCAAGAAGAAGAGTATGACGACTACGAAGAATACGAAGACGACATGGTCGATCAGCGCGCGCCTCGCGCACCACGTGGCGTAAACAATCGTGCTCCACAGCAGCGTGATGACTCCAGCGTGCAAGTGCGTCCGTCAACGAGCGGGCTTCGTGCACAGCCAACCGTTCGTCCGCTCTCTGCAAACTCTGCACAGCCAGTTGAAGTGCGGCCAACTCGTTACGACCAAGCAAAAGAAGTTGCTGACTTGTTTAAGAGCGGCAACTCAGTCCTGTTGAATATCGGTTCGGCTGATAGCGAAGTAGCACGACGCTTGCTTGATTTCACCAGCGGTTTGATTTATGGAATGCAAGGCACCATGGAAAAGGTGTCTCCAGGTGTATTCCTCATTAAGCCATTCGGCGCAAGTTCACCGCGCGGCTGACGTGTTCATCATCTGCGGTGCACTCGGGATTTTCATTTTCATGGTGTATGCGCGCGTTATTTTGTCTTGGTTTCCAGCAAACCCAAATGGAGCGTTTGGACAGATTTCGCGGATCATCTACCAAATCACCGATCCGGTGTTATTGCCGGTTCAGCGTGCACTTCCTCTCGTGGGTCCGCTTGATTTGTCGCCGATCGTTGTGGTGATCGGACTTTCAATTTTGCAAAGCATCATTTGCTGACAGCAATGTCTAGAGAGTAACTAAGTCGTACACTTACGCACCGTGACGTATCCACAAGTTGATCCGCAGCCGAACTTTCCGGCAATTGAAACCGAAACGCTGAAGTTTTGGCAAGAGGACAACACCTTTGCAGCCTCGGTTGAGCAGCATGCCGCAACGGGCGATGCGTCAAATGAGTTTGTGTTTTACGACGGGCCTCCGTTTGCAAACGGCCTGCCGCACTACGGTCACCTGCTTACTGGCTTTGTTAAAGACGCTGTTCCTCGATATCAAACCATGCGTGGAAAGCGAGTAGAGCGCCGCTTCGGTTGGGACTGTCATGGTTTGCCAGCAGAGGCTGAAGCAGAACGTCAACTCGGTATTTCCGGAACGCAAGCAATTACCGATTACGGCATTGACAAGTTCAATGAGTATTGCAAGGTTTCGGTGTTGCAATACACGGCTGATTGGGAGCGATACGTCACTCGTCAAGCCCGTTGGGTCGATTTCACTAATGACTATAAGACGCTCGACACCTCATATATGGAGAGTGTGATGTGGGCATTCAAGGCGTTGTGGGACAAGGGCCTGATCTACGAAGGCTTTCGTGTATTGCCGTATTCGTGGGCCCTCGAAACTCCGCTTTCCAATACCGAAACGCGTATGGACGACGCATACAAGATGGTGCAAGACCCAGCACTCACCGTTGCCTTTGTTTTGGAGTCTGGCGACAACCTGTTGGCCTGGACGACCACACCGTGGACACTGCCGAGCAACCTTGCCTTGGCAGTGGCACCAGATGTTGACTACGTGCGTGTGCGGCACAACGACAAGGTGTTTGTGTTGGCTGAAGCGCGTTTGTCTGCCTATGCGAAAGAACTCGATGGAGCAGAGGTATTGGGAACTATTCGCGGATCTGAACTTGTTGGCCAAAGTTACACGCCGCTCTTTCCATATTTCTCTGGGCGACCTGGAGCATTCCGTGTGTTTGGCGGCGAGTTTGTCACCACTGAAGATGGAACTGGTGTCGTGCACATGGCACCGGGTTTTGGTGAAGACGACTATCAGGTGTGTAAAGAGAACGGCATTGAACTCGTTGTACCGGTGAACAGTCGGGGCGAATTCACTCAAGAAGTTCCCGACTATGCAGGTCTACAGGTGTTTGAAGCGAACCCCCTCATTATTCGTGCGCTGAAAGAGCGTGGGGTGGTGCTGCGTCACGAAACCTACGATCACTCGTACCCGCATTGTTGGCGTACGGGTAAGCCACTCATCTATATGGCATTAAGTTCATGGTTTGTCAATGTGACTGCGGTGAAAGACCGCATGGTGGCGTTGAACCAAGAAATTCGTTGGGTGCCTGAACACCTCAAAGACGGAAGTTTTGGAAAGTGGCTTGAAAACGCTCGTGATTGGAATATCAGTCGCAATCGCTTCTGGGGCTCACCGATTCCGGTGTGGCGCAGTGACAATCCTGAGTTTCCACGTATTGATGTGTACGGAAGTGTTGCAGAACTCGAGCGCGACTTCGGAGTGAAGGTTACCGAATTGCATCGTCCTGTAGTTGACGACTTGGTGCGACCTAACCCCGATGACCCAACGGGTAAGTCCATGATGCGCCGCGTGCCAGAGGTGTTGGACTGCTGGTTCGAAAGCGGGTCAATGCCGTTTGCGCAAGTTCATTACCCATTTGAAAATCAGGCATGGTTCGAACAGCACAATCCAGGTGACTTCATCGTTGAATACATAGGTCAGACGCGAGGCTGGTTCTACACCTTGCATGTGTTGGCTACGGCGCTGTTTGATCGCCCGGCATTTTCAACATGTGTAAGTCACGGCATTGTGCTGGGTGCTGATGGTCAAAAGATGTCGAAGAGTCTTCGCAACTACCCAGACCCAATGGGTGTATTCGACAACTACGGCGCAGATGCGATGCGCTGGTATCTGCTCTCATCATCAATTTTGCGTGGTTCAGACTTTGCGGTAACCGAAGAGGGCATTCGCGACACGGTGCGTCAAGTGATGTTGCCGTTGTGGAATAGCTGGTATTTCTTGTCGTTGTACGCAAACGCTGAAGGCAAGTCTGGCAAGGTTGACTTCTCGTCCGACAACGTGTTGGACACGTACATTTTCTCGAAACTGCACCACTTGGTGAATGACACCACGGTGAGTATGGACGCGTATGATTTGTTCAATGCGTGTCAGCAAGTTCGCACGTTCCTTGATGTACTAACAAATTGGTACATTCGCCGTAGCCGCAATCGCTTTTGGTCTGGCGATCAACAGGCGATTGACACATTGCATACCGTTCTCGATGTGCTGACGCGTGTTGCAGCACCGTTGTTGCCATTGATTACTGAGCAGGTATACATCGGTCTTACGGGCAATCGCAGCGTGCACCTCACCGAGTGGCCAGTTGCAGCAGACATTCCAGTCGATAACGAATTGGTAATCGTCATGGACCAAGTTCGAGATGTTTGTTCAACTACGTTGTCGCTTCGGAAGTCTCATTCTCGCCGCGTTCGACTTCCGCTTGCGAGCCTTACTGTTGCTTCACCGTTGGCACTCGGGCTACAACCTTTCGCGTCAATCATCACTGAAGAAGTGAACGTACGCGAAGTGAAACTAACTGCCGATGTTGCTGGCGTTGCGCGACACGAATTGCAGGTTGTTCCGGCAGCGCTTGGGCCTCGACTTGGTAGCGACACTCAGAAAGTGATCGTTGCGGTGAAGAAGGGCGACTGGAAACAACAGG
>JBEGVD010000021.1:0-45173 GCA_041178585.1 Actinomycetota bacterium | reverse complement strand
TCCATGTTGGTGCCCGAGGTGGGAGTTGAACCCACACACCCTTTCGAATAACGGATTTTGAGTCCGTCGCGTCTGCCATTCCGCCACTCGGGCTTGAGTGAAGTGGGAAACAGCGTACCGACCCCTTGGAAGTTCTACGCTTGACCCCGACATGCTTGCGTTCACCTTTCCGGGTCAGGGTTCACAACGCCCTGGTATGGGCCAGCCCTGGGTTGGCCATGACAGCTGGGAACTCGTTACCGAAGCTTCCGATATTTCTGGCCGAGATGTTGGCCGTCTCCTCTTAGAAGCCGATGCCGAGGAGTTGAAGGACACTCGCAACGCCCAGTTGACCACTTTTGTGTCATCGCTGATGGTGCTCGACGCTGTTGAGCGTTTGGGTATTGAGCCCAGCCTGTGCGCGGGACACAGCCTCGGTGAGTACACGGCACTTGCCGCAACTGGAGCACTTGGTTTCGATGAAGGTATTCGTCTTGTTGTTGCCAGAGCAGATGCGATGCACGATGCGGGAAACGAATCGCCCGGAACGATGGCTGCAGTTCTTGGTCTCGATGATGATGAAGTTGAAACAGCTTGCCGACTTGCCGACAGCGATGTATGGGTTGCCAACTTTAATGCACCTGGACAAATCGTTATTGCTGGTTCCGTAGAAGGAGTTGCAAAAGCAACGGAACAAGCAAAGGCGCTCGGAGCAAAGCGCGTGATGGCACTTCCCGTTTCAGGTGCATTCCACACCCCGTACATGACAAGCGCGCGTGAACGGCTGCGCGAGGCAATTGCGCTTGCCAAACCGCGCAACATTGACGTACCGGTTATCAGCAATGTTGATGCACGTGCGCACGACAGCGGCGAAGAATGGTCAACCTTGTTGTCAGCGCAGCTTTCATCGCCAGTGCGCTGGAAACATTGCTTGCTCACCATGGCGGAGGCTGGCATCGTCGGATTTATTGAACTTGGTCCAGGTGGAGTTCTCACCGGAATGGCCAAGCGGACCATCGAGGGATCAAAATCAATCAGCGTCGCCACGCCCGATGATCTTGACAAATTAATCGAATGGATTGACGCGCTTCAGCCAACTGCCACATTGCCACCTGGTTCTGTGCATGAAGGCGAACATCTCTTTGCAGTTGAACGCATGGTGGTCTCTCCAGCCGCTGGTTTGTTTCAAAAAGTCTCATCTGTAACAAATAAATCACGAATCGAAGTTGGACAGATCATCGGTCATGTTGCGGAAACCGAAGTTCGCTCCCCATTCTCTGGTGTGTTGCAAAACTTCATTGCGGTTGACGGAGAACGCGTGACTGCGCATCAACCAATCGCTTGGTTGCGAACTCACTAAGGTTTACTTGCATGCCAACCATTCCCGCGAACGCCATCGGTGGTGTCATCACAGGCTGGGGCACCGCACTTCCCTCGAAGGTTGTGACGAATGATGATTTGTCAAGGACCATGGAGACATCCGACGAATGGATCCGCGAGCGAACCGGTATTCATCGCCGCCACATTGGCGGAAGCACGGCTGAACTCTCAGTAGAGAGCGGGCGAATTGCCATGGAGATGGCTGGTGTTTCACCAGACCAAATTGACGCTCTTGTGCTGTCGACCACCACCCCAGACCGTCAAGTTCCTGCAACTTCAGCGACAGTTCAGAATTTGCTCGGCTTGAAGTGTGGGGCGTTCGACATCAACGCTGCCTGCTCCGGTTTTGTGTACGGACTCGTTGTTGCTCATGGTCTTATTGCTATGGGCTCGAAGAAAGTTCTGCTCATCGGCACCGACACTCTTTCGCGCATTACAGACTGGACCGATCGCAATACAGCAATTTTGTTTGCCGATGGTTCTGGTGCAGCAGTTATCGAAGCAACAAGTGGTGAATCGGAATTGCTTGGCTGGGACTTAGATGCCGATGGCTCAGCCGAAGAGTTGCTCTACGCCGAAATTGGCGGAAACATTCATATGGACGGCAAAGAGGTGTTCCGTCGCGCAGTGCGCATCATGGTTGACTCCGCACAAAAGTCCATGCATATTGCTGGTGTTACCGCTGACGACATTGCACTCATCGTCCCCCACCAAGCAAATACCAGGATTATTAGTGCAGCTTGCGAGCGCCTTGGAATTCCAATGGATCGCACCAGCACGGTGTTGCACGAAACAGGCAACACTTCTTCTGCTTCAATTCCACTTGCTCTATTTGATGCTGCCAACGGTGGCGCCATGAGCGGACGCACATTACGCGAAGGTGATTTGGTTTTGGTTGTTGGATTCGGCGCTGGAATGACCGCAGCAAGTGCCGTGTTGCGTTGGAACGGAAAGGGACTCCGAGCATGACCTCTGAAACAACATCACCACGAGTGGTTTTGGTAACTGGCGGCTCTCGCGGCATCGGTCTTGCCTGCGCACGCCACTTCGCAGCACTCGGTGATCACGTTGCAGTTACCTACAACTCATCTCCTCCACCTGGCGAGTTTTTCGCGGTGAAGTGCGACGTAACAAACAACGAAGACGTAGACAACGCGTTTAAGGCAATCGAAGAGAAATTCGGTCCTGTGCAAATTCTCGTTTCGAATGCTGGAATAACGCGTGACGGACTTCTTCTACGCATGGGAGAAGACGACTTTGCATCCGTTATTGATGCCAATCTCACTGCCGCGTATCGCGTATGCAAACGAGCAACGCAAGGCATGTTGCGCGCACGATCCGGTCGCATCATCTTGATGTCGAGCGTTGTCGCGTTATTGGGCTCTGCTGGGCAAGCAAATTACTCAGCAAGCAAGGCAGGCTTAGTTGGACTTGCCCGTTCGTTGGCGCGTGAATTGGGTTCGCGCTCAATCACCGTCAACGTGGTTGCTCCTGGCCCAATTGATACCGATATGACCGCGGCACTCGGAGAAAAACGACTCGAGGAGATCGCTTCTGCGGTACCACTCGGTCGAACAGGAACTGTGGACGAAATTGCAGGAGTTGTGACATTTCTTGCAAGCCCAGCAGCGGCCTACATCACGGGTGCGGTAATTCCCGTTGATGGCGGGCTTGGCATGGGCCATTGATCCCTTTTGATTTTGCCGCGTAGTACTGTAAGAGCGCAACGAAAACCAAGGAGAAAAACATGAGCCAGGAATTGTTTGAACGCTTCACCAAGTGTGCGGTAGACGTGTTGTCAGTAGATGCTTCGAAGATCACCCCAGAGGCAAGTTTCGGTGACGACCTCGATGCAGACAGCCTTGACTTGGTTGAACTCGTTATGGCGCTTGAAGAAGAGTTTGGCATTGAAGTACCTGAGTCCGACCTTGAAGGTGTCGACACTGTCGGTAAAGCCTTCGCGCTCGTCACGTCAAAAGTCAAGTAAGCCCCTTAAGTCTCGCTACCTATGCAAGGAGCTGGTCACCGCGTTGCCATAACTGGTTACGGAGTGGTTGCTCCGTGTGGTATCGGGAAGGAAGCTTTTTGGACAGGACTCCTTGGGCCGGGTTTCTCTGGTTCGAAATCCATCGAGATTGAAAATTGGGATCCACTTCCCTATTTCGACAATCCAAAAGATGCGCGTCGTTCCGACCGCTGCGAACAATTCGCTCTTGCGGCTGCAGGTGAAGCAATTGCGCAGTCTGGCGAATTGCCTTACGACCGCTCCCGCATTGGCACCATTTTCGGAACGGGCATTGGTGGTCTACGCACACTTGAAGAGAATGTCATTATTCGAGTCGAAAAGGGCGAACGTCGTGTTTCGCCATTTCTTGTACCCATGATGATGTCGAACGCTTCTGGCGCAGCAATTTCCATGCGCTACGGATTCCAAGGTCCGGCTGAGACTATTTGCACAGCATGCGCGGCAGCTACACACGCCATTGGTAATGCAGCACGACTTGTTGCTTGGGGCCGATGCGACGCAGTTGTTACTGGCGGAGCTGAAAGCGCTGCCACAATCACTGCACTCGCAGGGTTTAGCAACATGACCGCACTATCCAGCACCTTGGTGAGCAAACCGTTTGACGCAACGCGCGATGGCTTCATCATGGGCGAAGGTGCCGCAGTGTTTGTGCTTGAACGCATGGATCTCGCAGTTGCACGCGGCGCCACCATCATCGCCGAAATTGTTGGCGCGGCAAGTAATGCCGATGCCCACCACATCACTGCGCCATCACCTGGCGGCGTAGGCGCATCGCGCTGCATGCAGTTAGCGCTTGACGACGCAGGGTTGCAACCGAGCGACATCAAACAAATCAATGCGCACGGCACTAGCACTCCACTGAATGACGCCGCTGAATCGCAAGCGATCGAAACTGTCTTTGGAAAAAATACCGTTCCCGTTGTGTCAATTAAGGGCGTTACTGGTCACCCGCTAGGAGCTGCCGGAGCGTTAGAGGCTGCTGCAGTACTGCTCAGCATGGAAAAGAAGTTGATCCCGCCAACAGCAGGAACTCAACTGATTAGCGAAGACATGAACATTGACGTTGTCATTGGCTCGGCCCGACCATGGGAACCAGGACCAACCATTTCTAACAACTTTGGTTTCGGTGGCCATAACGGCTCCGTGATTATTTCGCCTTACAAATAGTTCACGCGTCAACAACGACGAAAAGCAATTCACACTCGCAAGCAATTTCGCCGTTCACTTTTGCAATTCCGGTGCCTTTACCAGCACGTGCAGACATGCGACCAATGCTCGCAGAGATCTCAAGCGTGTCTCCTGGAAGTACTTGCCGTCTAAAGCGGGCTCCATCGAGACCTCCGAAGAGCGGCAACTTGCCCGCAAACTTTGGGTCACTCACAATCGCAAGAGCTCCAGTTTGTGCAATGGCTTCACACATCAACACACCCGGCAACGTTGGACGACCCGGGAAGTGACCCGCAAAGAACCACTCGTCGCCCGACAACTTCCAAATAGTTGAGGCCGAAACGCCAGGTGTCAACTCGGTAATTTCATCAACAAAGATGAACGGGTCCCGATGAGCAATGAGATCAGTCGGATTTGGAAATGTCATTACTTCCCCAGAGCTTCTAACAGTTTTGCTGGAGTGTCTTTCGGTGAGATCTTGTACCACGCCTTCACAATGGAGCCGTCTGCGCCAATGAGAAAGGCCGAGCGCTCAATACCCATGTACTCACGCCCATACATAGATTTCTTCTTCCACACTTTGTATGCCTTAGCAACTTTGTTATCAGCGTCTGACAAAAGCGGAAATCCCAATTCATATTTCTCATCAAACTTCAATTGCTTCGCTGGCAAATCTGGGCTAATTCCGATGATTGCCGTCCGACCGATCTGACTGGCAATGTCACGTAGCCCGCAGGACTGTTGTGTACAACCAGGCGTGTCGGCTTTGGGATAGAAGTAGACAAGAACCTTGCGTTTTGCATACTTCTTCAACGAAAGCTTCTTGCCGTACTGATCGAGTAATTCAATAGCCGGAGCTACAGATCCTTCTTTCAACATGGAAAGAACTTACTTCAAACCGGCTGCAGCATCGAGCGCCTTACGAACTTCCCCTACATATTCACCAACCGCGTCTGCATCGTGTTCGATGAGACGACGCATTACTGATGCGCCCATAACGACTCCATCTGCCACCGTTGAAGCTTCAACTGCTTGAGCCGCATTCGATACACCCACACCAATGAGTACTGGAACGTCTGTCAATGCTTTTAGGCGAGCTGCAAGTTTGGTAGCCGTACTGGCCAATTCGTCACGCTCTCCGGTTACACCAAGCAAACCGACCGCATAAACAAAACCATTACACCTTTGCAGAATTCGTGGCAAGCGCTCTTCTGGTGCGGTTGGCGCAGCAAGCATGACCGTTTCAATACCTGCGCTATCAGCTGCAATGCACCAATCTGTTGCTTCCTCAAGTGGAAGATCTGGCACGATCGCTGCGCAGACTCCAGCCTCAGCCAATGAATGCGAGAAACGCTCGTTGCCAGCCGAATGCACGGTGTTGTAGTAACACATCACTGCAAGAGGTACGTCAATATCGATGTTTCGCAATTCCTGAAGAATGGACAGGGGAGTTGCGCCACGCTCAAGTGCTTGCTCGGAAGCAAGCTGGATCATCGGGCCATCCATCACGGGATCTGAAAATGGAATACCGATCTCAATTGCATCTGCACCATTGGCAGCAGCAGCTCGAACCGCATCAGTCCAACCGAGATACCCACCGGTGATGTAGGGAACGAGCAGCTTTCGACCTGCATCACGTCGCGCCCGAAGATGGCTCTCCATTTTCCCTGTATGTAGAACAGTCATGCGTTAGCCCAAAATGTCCATCATCTGAGCAACGTCTTTGTCTCCTCTGCCAGACAGATTCATAAGCACTGTTTTACCTTGCATGTTTGGCGCTTCACGTGCAATCCATGCAACCACGTGCGCACATTCAAGTGCCGGAATGATTCCTTCAGTTTTCGCTAGTAATTGGAAGCCTTCGATCACTTCAGCATCGGTCACGCTTGGATATTCTGCGCGACCGATAGACGCGAGGTACGAGTGTTCTGGTCCAACACCTGGGTAATCGAGTCCAGCACTAATTGATTGTGCTTCTTGCACTTGGCCATATTCATCTTGCATCAGATAGCTGCGCATACCGTGCACAACTCCTGGCACACCGCGCCCAACTGCTGCTCCACCTGCAGGTTCGACACCGATTAAACGCGCATGTGTATCTACGAAACCTGAAAAGATTCCAATTGCATTCGAACCACCACCAACGCAAGCAGTCACGAAATCAGGATCAGTTCCAAGTAATTCGCGACACTGTGCTCGTGCCTCTGTTCCGATCACGCTTTGAAACTGGCGAACCATGAACGGATACGGATGCGGACCCATCACCGAACCAATTGCGTAATAGGTGTGTTCAACAGTTGCCACCCAGTCTCGCATCGCTTCGTTAACTGCATCTTTCAACGTGCGACTACCCGACTTAGCTGGAATAACTTCTGCACCAAGCAAACGCATTCTGAAAACGTTCAAAGCCTGACGCTCAACGTCCACTTCACCCATGTACACCTTGCAACCAAGGCCAAGCAGGGCTGCTGCAGTCGCAGATGCCACACCGTGCTGCCCAGCGCCTGTTTCGGCAACAATGCGCTTCTTACCCATCCGCTTCGCCAAAAGCGCCTGACCAAGCACACTGTTGATCTTGTGCGAACCAGTGTGATTCAGATCTTCACGTTTCAAGATCAAACGAATTCCCAGTTTGCGACCCAGGTTGTGGCACTCCGTCAGTATCGACGGCCGACCTGCGTAATCACGTAATAGATCGTTGAGCTCGGTACGAAACACCGTGTCATTCCACGCATCATGAAACGCAGCTTCAAGTTCTTGGCAGGCAGGAACAAGGGTTTCAGGCACGAAGCGCCCACCAAATTCGCCAAAACGACCATCAGCACCAGGCGTTGTCAACATGCTTCTAATGTACTTGCGATGTTGACGGGTCGGCCTAGCCGAGCACCGCATCTCGAGCATTTGTTATGAAGTGACGCATCTTTACCGCGTCCTTCAGACCAGGAGCTTTCTCCACGCCACTGCTGACGTCCACTCCCCATGGTCGAACTTGCGCGATTCCTGCTGCAACATTTTCTGGGGTCAAACCACCAGAAAGCATCAGACGAATGTCTGTGGGTATGTCCTGCAACAACTCCCAGTCGTAAGCAGTGCCAGAACCTGGGTGCAATCCGTCGACCAAAATTGCATCAGATGCAAAGTTGTTCGCATGTGCTGCATCTGGTGAACCCGCTACAACCGCTTTGATAACGAATCGAATGTCGGTTGCAACTTCTGCAGTCATCGCTGGAGTTTCGTGACCATGTAATTGGGCGCCTTGCAAGCGCGCTTCATTCACAATCTCGATTATGCGGGCGGGTATTTCGTTTCGGAAAACTCCAACCGTAACCGTTTCCGGCGGCAGACGTTTCACGATTTCGCGGGCAAGCGCTGGAGAAATCTGTCGTGGGCTTGGTGCAAAGACGAAACCCAAAGCATCGGCCCCCAGAGCCACGGCGAGCAAAGCATCTTGCTCATTCGTTATTCCGCAAATCTTGATGAACATGGTTATGCCACCATCAAATCACGAACTGCTGCAACTGGATCACTCGAGGTAACAATTGACTCACCCACCAACACCGCGTCGTATCCAACATCACGTAATCGACGAGCATCGTCTGCGTTCCTCACACCAGATTCTGCGACTCGAACCACTGTTGGAGGAATAAGCGACGCCATTCGTTCTGCGCGTGCGTGGTCGACTTCAAATGTGATGAGATCGCGTTGATTTACTCCCACGATGGTTGCGCCAATGTTTAAAGCACGTTCAAGCTCGTGTTCATCGTGTGTTTCTACGAGCACTTCCAAGCCAATATGAACCGCAAGATTATGAAAGCGTGAAAACTCGTCATCAGTTAGCGCTGCAGCAATCAGCAAAACACAATCGGCACCCATAAGACGGGCATCAACCACATCAAATTCTGAAACTGTGAAGTCTTTACGAATAACTGGAAGCGACGTACTTGCACGAGCAATTTGAAGATCTTCTACCGAACCACCAAAGAAATGCTCATCGGTTAACACCGACAAACACGATGCTCCACCTTGTTCGTATAACGATGCGATACGCGCAGCGTCCAGATTTGCGTGAAGCACACCCTTGGACGGTGACTTTCGCTTGATCTCTGCAATGACACACAGATTCTCACGAGAACCTTGAACAAGTTGCTCACCGAAACCTCTGGTCGAGGAAAGTGCACGGGCCTGGCCAACAAGATCATCCAAATTCCGCTGGTCACGCGAAGCAACTTCGCGGTGGCTTTGAACGATTTTGTCTAGATACAAGGCTTAAAGACCCTTGCCACCAATCGGCGTAAGCAAGTTGAATTCAGGAGCTCCATCGACGAATTCAGCAAGTGATTTTGAGAATGCTTTGAAAGCATCACTACCCATATGCGCATTCATCGCATCTTGATTCGCGTACAACTCGTAGAACCACACGACATCGGCGTCTAAAGCGTCGTGATGGAAAATGTACGTCTGAGTTCCAGACTCACTCTGCGCCGTAGCCAGACCTGGCTTAACTGCTTCCGTGAATGCATCACGCTGACCAGCTTTGATTCGTAGTTTGACTGCCACTGCTACTTTGCTCATGATTCCTCCTGTTAGAACCCTAATTTTTCACTAAGAACTTGCTCAAGACGATCGATTGACACTCGCTCTTGCTGAGTGGTGTCGCGTTCGCGAATAGTTACCTGACCATCTTCAAGTGAATCGAAGTCAACCGTGATGCAGTACGGCGTTCCAATCTCGTCCTGGCGTCGATAGCGACGGCCGATCGCTTGGGTTTCGTCGTAATCGCAGTAATACCGCTTGCTGAGTGTCGAAAAAATCTGATCCGCAAGAGGCGTGAGTGAATCCTTCTTTGACAACGGCAAGATGGCAACTTGATACGGAGCCAAGCGAGGGTGCAAACGCAGCACTGTGCGCGGCTCGTCGTTGATTACGTCTTCGTCGTATGCGGCAAGCAAGAACGCTGCCATTGTGCGGTTAGCACCAGCGGCAGGTTCCACTACGTATGGAACATAACGCTCATTTGTCGCTTGATCAAAGTAATCAAGTTTCTGTTTTGAGAACTCAGCGTGACGATTGAGATCGAAATCTGTGCGCTGCGCAATTCCTTCTAGTTCTCCCCAACCCCAAGGAAACTTGAATTCAATATCACTTGTTCCGCTTGAGTAATGCGACAGTTCGTCTGCTTCATGCGCGCGCAGGCGCAGCATGTCTGCCGGAATACCCAAGTCGATATACCACTGCATGCGCGTTTCGCACCAGTAGTCGTACCACTTTGCGCTTTCCGCAGGTGGAACAAAAAATTCCATCTCCATCTGCTCAAACTCGCGAGTACGGAAGATGAAGTTACCAGGCGTAATTTCATTGCGAAATGATTTTCCAACCTGAGCGATTCCAAATGGCGGCTTCTTGCGTGAGGTTTGCAAAACATTCGTGAAGTTGACAAACATGCCTTGAGCAGTTTCTGGGCGCATGTATACCGTTGCGCCTTCACCTTCCACGGGACCAGCATGAGTTTGGAACATGAGGTTGAACGCACGAGCTTCAGTAAAGGTACAACCCTTCATTTTCTGAGGGCAATCGCGTACTTCTAATTGGTCTTCACGGAAACGGCGATTACAGACTGTGCAGTCAACCAGTGGATCACTGAAATTAGACAAGTGACCACTTGCTTCAAACACTTGAGGTGGACCAAGAATGGCGGCGTCAATCAAAACAACATCGTCACGCTGTTGCACCATGCTGCGCACCCACGCATCCTTCACATTGCGCAACATGAGCGACCCAAGCGGGCCGTAATCATACGAGGATCGGAACCCTCCGTAGATCTCGGCGCTTGGAAAAACGAAGCCGCGGCGTTTGCAAAGGTTGACAACTTGCTCTAAATCGCTTGCGGGCATGGCTACAGACTACAACCCGACTAGTGACGCGGACTGAACATTGCAACTGACCTCAGTCGCCGTTCAATGTGATGCTCCATTGCCTGAGTCGCTAGTTGAGAAACTTCAAAACTTGCAGGTGATTCTGGCTGTGCAAGCGCAACGTTTAGTTGCCCTCCCAGAACTTGCTGCAACAGGTCAATGGCTGATTGTGAAATGGTGATACCTGTTCGACACATACGACACTGCACTCCACCATGGAAAATGTCAAAGGCAACCAAACCGTCCTTGGAAGCACACCCCACGCATGCCTGAACCTGTGGGCTGACTCCCTCTGCAGCGAGTAACTTCCAATAAAAGGCTGCGAGCATCACTGGCGACTCTTGCTCCATCAAGGCATTCAGTGCTCCGTGCAACATGCGGTACAGGTGTGGCGAAGGCTCTCTGTCTTCGGCAATTTGATCTACTGCTTCAAGCATTGACATGCCTTGGGTCAGCTTGTCGAGATTGTTGTGTAAGCGCGCCGACGAATCGATGAGTTCAACCTGGGAAACGGTGTCTAGTTCCCTGCCTTTGTACAGCTGAACCTCAACATGGCTCATCGGTTCTAGTCGTGCGCCTATCTTCGACTTGGTCTTGCGAATACCCTTAGCCACCGCACGGACTTTTCCGTGCTGCTCAGTCATCAGCACGACAATGCGGTCTGACTCCCCGAGTTTGTAGCTTCTCAATACCACGCCTTTATCGCGATACAGCGTCATGAGTCCACCCCACCGAAACGACGATCTCTGCGTTGGAAGTCATTTATTGCTAGTTCAATATCTTCGATATTGCAGTACGGCCAATGAGTGTTCAGGTACACAAGTTCGCTGTAAGCAAGTTCCCACACGAGTGATGGTGGCAACTGCGTGGGGTCTCCAAAAATCACCACGAGATCTGGCTCGCACGATGCAGGATGCAATATGGCGTTCGCCAAACTCTTTTCGGTAATTTTCTCTTCAGATAAACCGTTGACTGCTCGCACAAACCTTTGCTGACCGTCTGCGCAAGTATCGATCACTACCGAGGTTGTACCACTAAGCAATAACTTCCCATCCACAAGTTGAGCTCCACATGCTTGTGCGATCTTCTCAGAGAGTGCACTGTCCATCTGCGAGTCTGCAATACCAGAATATGGATACACCGTGAGCCAATCGGCTCCAATCTGCTCAACCGATGCCCGCAATGTTGCGATGTACTGCGACCAATCCGACGACGACATTTCGTTCCACTGATCGAGCGATCCCCCGACAACAAGAACGTGTTGTAATGATGAACTGTCAGCCACATCACTATTGTCGCACGCCATCACTGTCCACATCAGTAAGGTGTTCGGCATGGATACGGCGAATCAACAATCTCCCATCCATATTGCCTGCATCATGGATGGCAATGGTCGCTGGGCTAAACGACGAGGACTTCCCCGTACTGAAGGCCATACAGCCGGTGAGGAAAACCTTGCAGAAGTGGTGCGTGTCTGTGCGTCACGAAATGTTGGCTGGCTCACAGTTTTTGGATTTTCAACAGAGAACTGGGTTCGTCCACCTGCTGAGGTGAAACACATTCTCTCTTTACATAAACGGCTGTTCGGACGTATCGAGGAGCTCAACGCCAACAACGTTCGAATCCAATGGATTGGCAGACCATTCGATGAGCCAGGTTCAAAGACTCCAGGATTTATTCAGAAGGCAATTTTGCAGGCAATCGAAGACACTGCACACAACACTGGCATGGTGCTAACTGTTGCCTTTGACTACGGAAGTCGTGCAGAGCTGCTTCGCGCCGCTCAACTTTCTCGAGCAAGTCACCACACCCCGCATGATGTTTCGTCACTAGAGATCTCAAACCATTTGTATGCGCCAATTCTTCCGCCTGTCGACGTTGTAGTGCGAACATCTGGTGAATCTCGAATTTCAAATTTCATGCTGTGGCAAATCAAAGGAGCCAAGGTGTACTTCACCGAGCGAACATGGCCCGATTTTGATTCTCACGAAATAGATAATGCACTCAAGTTGATTCATGCCCGCTAAACAAAACCACGAACTTGGCGTTGCAGATCTTCTTCAGGCAGTTGTAGACACTCTGCCAAATGTTGAAGCACGTTCCGGCCAAGTAACCATGGCAAATGCCATTGCGGATGCAATCGCAAATAAGCGTCATTTAATCGTCCAGGCTGGAACGGGTACTGGGAAGACTTTGGGGTATCTCGTACCAGCAATTGCATCAGGGCAACGCGTTGTTGTTTCCACATACACGAAAGCATTGCAAGATCAACTTGCAAAACACGATTTACCGATTCTGTCCTCGGCGCTCACACCAATTCTCGGACGCGAGATCTCATGGGCTGTGCTGAAGGGTCGCAATAACTATCTGTGTGCACAACGTATTGCCGAGATCCGCGAGCCAAAACAACACAAGCTCGATCTTCAGGATTTCAGCGCACAAGTGAAATCTGATATTGACAAACTTGTTGCCTGGTCTGAAACGACGACCACTGGAGATTCGGGCGATTTGTCATGGACTCCTCGCGATGCCGCTTGGCGCCATGTGAGCATCGGTAGCGATGAGTGCCCAGGTGCAAGTCGGTGCCCATCAGGTGACACGTGCTTTACCGAGCGCGCGCGTGATTTTGCGTCTATTGCGGATGTCATTGTTGTCAACACACACATCTACGGCCTTGACGTCGCAACAGATGGCGCGTTGCTCCCAGAACATGACGTGGTGATATTTGACGAGGCACACCAACTCGAAGACGTCATGAGTGCATCAGTCAGCATGGCGATTAGTCCTGGAAGCATTCAGCATGTAATAGGCGCACTGCGCTCAATCGTGAGAGATGATGCATTAACCGGATCTCTTCAGCAACTTGCATCCGAATTTGGTGGTTACATCGCGGGCGAGGTTGATAAACGAGTTCCGCTTCCGCTCCCCGATGACATACAAGATGTACTTGCCCGATTACGACTGAAGATTGATGAAGCGGTGGCAGGACTAAAGGCGATCTCCAGCAACGACGAATCGGCAAAGCAGCGGATACTAAGAGGACAGACGCTGAGCACTCGATTGATCGAAGTTATCGATGGGTCCCTTACAGCCGGGTCGCGAACCGTGGCTTTCGTAAGTGGCAGTAAAGATCGACCAATTCTTGAACTCGCACCTCTCCATGTTGGGCCTTCACTAAACAACGGTGTCTGGTCGAAGCGAACGGCAATTCTCACCAGTGCAACCATCCCGCTAGCAATGCCTACTCGTGTTGGCCTGAATGAAGACGAGGTTGACGCGATCGACGTAGGCAGCCCGTTTGATTACGAGAATTCCGCACTGTTGTACTGCGCAAAGCACCTGCCATTGCCTAACGACTCTCGCAGAGATGACGCTGTTCATGACGAGTTAGAGAAATTGATCAACGCCGCTCAAGGTCGCACATTGGCATTGTTCACCACATATCGAGCAATGCATGCTGCCGCCGATGAAATGATGCGTCGTCTCGAGTATAAAATTTGGCGCCAAGATGATCTTCCAAAGATGGCTTTGGTCGATGCGTTTGCATCAGAGGAATCAGCGTGCCTGTTCGCAACAGCCGGATTCTTTCAAGGAGTAGACGTTCCCGGCCAAACTCTCAGTCTTGTAGTGATTGACAAGATCCCGTTTCCTCGTCCCGACGATCCTCTGCTCAGCGCCAGACGAGACGAGATTGGAAAAACGTCATTCAGCGAGATCGATATTCCACTTGCTGCAACACAACTCGCCCAAGCAGCAGGTCGATTGATTCGTTCACGTAAAGACTCTGGTGTCGTTGCCATTCTTGATCCGCGACTCGCCACTAAGGGTTATGGCAAGAAAATTGTTTCAACTCTGCCGCCGATGAAACGCACTATTGAATTTTCCGATGTCGTTCAGTTCCTTAAGTCCTTCTAGCGAATTAGTTCAGTAGTCGATAGCCCATTCCACGAACGGTGACGATCATGGTCGGCTCTTCTGGTTGGGTCTCAACCTTCACTCGCAAGCGCCGCACGTGCGCATCCACCAGACGTGAATCACCTAGATACTCATATCCCCACACTCGCTCGAGCAGTTGATCTCGTGACATCACCATTCCAGGATGATCCGCAAATTCAACCAGCAATCGATATTCAGTTTTCGTAAGCGCAATCTCGACTCCTGCCTTCTTCACAATGCTCAGGTTGCGATCTATTTCAACATCGCCGATTTTGTTCAACGATTTTGGACCTGACGGAGAAGACTCCACTGTTTGCGTTCTGCGAAGCGCTGCGCGTATGCGTGCTGCGAGTTCTTTTGGAACTACAGGCTTTGTCACGTAGTCATCAGCGCCCGCATCGAATCCGTTAACTAAATCAGACGTATCGGTTTGGGCCGTCACCATGATGACTGGAGTGATACTTGTTCGCCGTATCGCCCTGCACACTTCAAAACCAGAAATATCGGGTAATCGAAGATCGAGCAAAACCAAATCAGGATCCATTTGCCCAAACATTTTGATGCCAGTCTCTCCATCGCCTGCTTCTGCAACTTCATAGCCTTCGTCCTCAAGCACAAGCCTGAGTGCGGTACGAATGGCTTCGTCGTCTTCAATGAAAAGCAGCGTAAACATCGCTATGCAGTCTGCCCGAAATGCGCAAATTGTTACAGAAAACGCACACAAATCATCAGCAATTGTCATGTAGCGGTAGCAGAATTTCCCTATCGAACCGGCGGGTGTTCATGCTCCCCCTTGAGCCCCGCCGGTTCCGGTCTTGCCTTTTTACTGCCATGCTGTATCCATGAGTCAGTTGCGCTTCCCCCGAAAACTTGGGCTGAAGCACAGAATGGTGTTGTTCTTCGGTCTTGCTGCAATGACAGCAGCAATAGCGCTCAGCGTGGTGACCTATGCCAGCACCCGCTCATATCTGCTTGGTCAGCGATCAGAAGTTGCTCAACGACAGGCCTTTAATAATGCGCAGCTAATGCGCAACATCGTCGAAACAGACAGTGCGAATATCGCCGACCTAGTAACACAAATCCGAACAGAACAGGGCGGATATGCGGTGGTACAGCTCGATGAACGCCCAGGCCGAGCATCGCTGTTCTATGCGCAGGAACCACTTCGATTCACTCAATCGAACTTGCCTCCAGAATTGGTTGAACGAACACTCAACGACAAGACGAGCAGACAACGTTTTCAATTTGAGAGTAAACCGTACGAAGCAGTTGGGGTTGCCGTTCCCTCTATTGGACTTCATTACTTTGAAGCCTTTCCGGTAACCGACGTCGAAAACACGCTTCGCACCATCCAAATCACACTGCTCATCGGAGTTGTGCTCATTACCCTCGCGGCTGGTGTTCTTGGGTTAACCATGAGCAGGACGGTGCTTCAGCCCCTCACACGAGTTGCGTTTGCGGCTAACCAAATTGCAACAGGTGGTCTTGATACTCGGTTGGTTCAGGAAGATGACTCCGACCTTGACCGACTTGTTGTTTCATTTAACGAGATGGCAGATGCCGTACAACAACGAATTGAACGCGAACAGCGTTTTGCAAGTGATGTCAGTCATGAATTGCGATCACCCGTAACCGCTTTGTCAGCAGCAGCGGATGTCCTGGTTTCGCGAAGGTCCGAATTCTCTGAGCGAAATCAGCAGGCAATTGACATCATGCAGAAACAGATCGAACGCTTCGACAGAACCGTTCTTGATCTCTTGGAACTTTCGCGCCTTGACGCCCAAGTTGCGGAACATGAGGCCGAAGAGGTTCAACTCAACGACCTCATCAGTCGCATTATGCATCGGTATGGTTTTGGTGAGATTCCATTTGTCAGTTCGGTGCAAGCCTCGGACGGAGAAACTCGAGCCGATGACGAAACACGGCTCGATAGGCGGCGCATTGAGCGCATCTTGGTCAACCTTCTAGAGAACGCCCGAGATCATGCCAACGGAGCAACAAGGGTGACACTGAGCAGCGATGGAAACACGTTTACACTCGCAGTACACGACGCCGGACCTGGAGTATTAGTGACCGAACGCAATCAAGTATTTGATCGCTTTGCACGCGGAACCGCATCTCGCAACAGCAAAGGCAGTGGGCTCGGATTGGCAATAGTTAGGGAACACGCTCGTGCCCTTCACGGAAGTGCTCACGTGGAGGAATCAAGTGAAGGTGGTTCACGGTTCGTCATCACCTTTGCTAGGACCGAGTCCCGATCATGATCAACCGTGCTACTCCATACCGATTTGCCGCGCTGTGCATAGTGCTTGCCTCGTGCGCTGTTCCAAAATCGGGAGAAGTCGATGAGATCAACTCGAACGACATTCCCTTTGAACTCGATTCCCCAGAGACATCAGCTCCTGCCACAACAACGTCAGTGGTTCTGACTTCCCCATTGACTGGAACTACTTTCGAACAAGCTGATTTGTATTTTGTTGATGGATCTTCGCTAGAGCGAGTACGACTTGAAATTCCTTCCCCAACAGACTTGCAAGGCGTTTTCGTGGCGCTTGTTGCAGGATTGCCCGATCCTGCCCACACCAACGTGAAAACTCTTCTGCCGGTCGACTTTGTTGCGGTTGTCGAAGTTGAAGGCGGAGTAGCGAACGTGAATGCAAAACGCGTTTACCTAGATTCGATTAAACCCAACGAGCAACGATTAGCGATTGCCCAAATTGTGCTCACGCTGACTAGCCAGCCCGGTATTGGGCAAGTTACCTTCAGCGTGGGAGGTAACGCAATTGGCGTACCGCGCGGTCGCGGAGACATAGCTGGAGCAGGAACACCTGTGACCTTTGACGACTACAAAATGCTGATTGCAAAATAACTAATAGCCAAGTCGCTCGACGCGATCAGGTCGCTGCTGCCAGTTTTTATCAACAACAACAGCAAGCTCGAGATATGTGCCTTTTGGCAGTTGCTTGCGAACGGCAGTTCCGACTTCTTTTAGTAGCAGTCCGCCCTTACCAATGACCATTCCCTTTTGACTATCGCGCTCTACAACAATTTCGCATCGCACTTTATTATCTTCCCACTCAGTAACGCGAGTGGCAATGGAATATGGCAGTTCATCAAAGGTGATCGCAAGTAATTGCTCACGAACAAGTTCAGCGACCCATTCACCAGGAGATGTCTCGGTAGTCATCTCGGTTGGATATAACTGCTCACCTTCGGGAAGCATCTTTCCTAAATGATGCGCCAACTCTGCAATGCCCGCACCCGTCTGCGCACTCACAGGAAAATACTCAGATGCACCAAGTTCGCTGAGCTTCGTCAACTGCTTCAGAATTTGTTGCGGTGATGCTCTATCAATCTTGTTCAAAATGACGATCGCCTTGGACATGTCGATGTGACTAGCCACCCACTGATCTCCGGAACCAAATGGTTGAGTTGCATCAATAACCAAACACACGACGTCCACATCCTTTGTTGACTCTAAAGCCGTGGCGTTAACGCGCTCGCCTAATGCACTTACAGCCTTGTGTAAGCCCGGTGTATCTACAAAGATGATTTGATAGTCGTCTTTAGTCACGACTCCACGTATTCGAGTGCGCGTAGTTTGCGGCTTATCAGAAACAATGCTGACCTTCACTCCGCACAAGGCATTAACAAGAGTTGACTTACCGACATTTGGGCGTCCAACAAGTGAAACAAAGCCCGAGCGCATATCTACAGGCTAGTTCTGCAAGAATGAAACGGTGCAGAACATCAATTGGAAGAAGTGGTTTGACCGAATGCAACCACAGACGTTGCAAATCGCAACGTGGTTGTTGTACATCAATGGATTTTTCGCTTTTGCGAATTTCGTAGATAGCCGAATGGAACTGGGATACATCCGTCGATTCTTCACTTTTGGCCCCGTGTATGGACTTGCCGTTATCGCAGCACACGTTCTCGGAGGCTTACTGATGGCCAACGAACGCAAAATTGGCTACAAGATTGCCGTTGCTGCATCTTTTACCCCGTTTGTCTCAAACCTGATTGTCTATCGGCGCCTCATTGGTGTGTCTTTCCTTGGCGCGATTTTTGACATTGCACTCATCGCGCTGCTCCTGCACACGCAAAGCCGTTCCCACCAAAAGGTGTGGTTCCGCTAGCTCGAGTTCTTAAGTTCGTTTTTGGTCTGCTTTTTCTGCAACACTGAAGCCATGGCAACCATCATCAAAGATCAAGCAGACCTCATGGCTCATGTTGGCCAACATCTCGGTTACAGCGAGTACATCACTGTCACCCAGGAACAAGTACAACTCTTCGCAGACGCCACAGGCGACCACCAATGGATCCACCTAGACACAGAGCGCGCAAAGTCCGGTCCTTTTGGACAGACCATCGCGCACGGTTACCTCACGCTTTCATTGGCACCAGTGTTGATCGGTCAGATCTGGAAAGTAGAAGGCGTCAAGATGGGCGTGAACTACGGAACAAACAAAGTTCGTTTCATGGCACCAGTGCCGGTGGGTGCAAAAGTTCGCGCAGGAATCAAACTGCTTGAAGCGACCGAGATCGCAGGCGGAGCCCAAGTAGTACTTGAAACCACCTTTGAATGCGAAGGCGCAACTAAGCCTTCATGCGTCGCAGAAATTATCTTCCGTCACTACTACTAATTCGTTAGCGGTACGTCTTCATAATTTTTGCAAACTCAGTAAGCGTTTGCTTGTCTGGGTAGTCAACGCACCACGGCACAAATCCGCTGCATCCGCGTTCTACGAAATCAGCAATGCGTTCTGCAACTTGATCAGGCGTTCCTACAAAGTTCGCACTGCTCCACTGTTCGAAGTTGTCTCCGCGGCCACTGGCGATCTGATATTCGCGAAGTTCCTTTTCGGTATCGCGAATAAGAATTTCGCCTGACGTAGTCTTCTTGATCTCGGACTCGTCGCGACCAACTTTTTCACAATGGCCCTTCAAGATCCCGACTTTGCGTGAAAACTCTTCTGCAGAACCGCCAAAGTTTGAGTAGTCAGCGTGCTGAGCAACTACGCGCAGTGTGAGTTGCTCTCCTCCACCACCGATCCAAATTGGAGGACGTGGGGCTTGCAGTGGTTTCGGATCGCAGTTTGCGCGAACGAGTTGGTAGTACTTGCCGTCGTAGGTGGTCTCTTCTTGCGACCACATCATCTTCACGATTTCTACACATTCGCGAAGCATGGCGATGCGGTCTTTTGGAACAGGAAATTCATATCCGTATCCACGGCATTCGTTCTCGTACCAACCGGCACCAATTCCCCAGTCCAGTCGCCCTCCAGAAATCACATCGAGCGTGCTGGTGATTTTTGCCAAGAGTGCTGGGGGTCGATACAAGTTGCAACCAACCATTTGGCCTAAACGAATGCGGTTGGTGAGCTGGCTGATTGCCGCCATGACTGTCCAACACTCGAACACCGTTTCGTGAGCGGGTCGAGGAACGTTATGAAAGTGGTCGTACACCCAAATCGAGTCAAACCCGAGCTGTTCAGCCGTTACTGCGATATCTACCGCCGCATTCCACTTATCTACAGCACTAGGAATGCCAACCAGTTCCATTTTCCAGCCCTGCGGCATGAATACCCCAAACGTAATGTCCTGTTTGCTCATAGTGGAAGGTCTCCTGTTGCTTTCTTCGTTGTTCCAAAATCTTTGTACGCCGAGATGGTGCGTTGTGCAATGCGCATTTGATGGATCTCGTCAGCGCCGTCTGCAAATCGACTCCACCTTGCTTGTTGCAGCATTCCCGCTAGAGGTGTATCGGTGCTGTACCCAAGAGCACCATGAACCTGGATTGCACGGTCAATAATTCTCCACAAACTATTTGCAACGAAATGCTTGGTCATGCTCACTTCACTTGTGAAGTCCATGCCGTGTTCGATCTTGTATGCAGCATGCAAGATCATGAGTTTGCCTTGATACATCTCCATCGCAGAATCGGCGATGAGCCATTGAATGCCCTGCTTTTCAGCAAGCAGCGATCCATGTGAATAACGCTCTAAAGCACGTGCCACCATCATGTCGAGCGCGGTTTCTGCTTGAGCAATCCATCGCATGCAGTGAGCAAGTCGTGCTGGCCCAAGTCGATACTGACCAAGCAAGTGTCCTTGCCCGCGTCCGCCGAGCATATTTGCATTGGATACTCGCAGATCTTTGATTTCGATCTCGCAATGGTTGTGTCCGCCAGACATCGTCTCTACGTCTCGAACAATATTCCAACCTTCACTCGGAATGTCCACGATGAAACACGAGTTTGCTGCTTGCGGAAGATCTGGATCCTCTTCAGTGCGCGCAACTAGCAAAGCAAACTGAGCACCACGCGCACCAGAGATAAACCATTTGTGACCGTTGATCACCCATTCATCGCCGTCTTTATATGCGAACGTTTTTATGAGCGTTGGATCGCTGCCTGCTACTTCAGGTTCGGTCATGGCGAAGCAGGAGCGCATGCGACCTTCACACAACGGACGCAGATACTTTTCTTTTTGTTCCGGTGTTCCCCAATGCAACAGCGTGTGCTGGTTGCCCTCATCGGGTGCCTGCGCATTCAGCACGTATGGCCCAATGCTCACCTTTGCTGCTTCAGCCGACACTGCTGCCATTGCGGTAGGACCAAGCCCCATGCCGCCCCATTCAGCAGGCATATGCGGAAGCCACAGGTTCCAGTCCTCGCGAGCCAATTTACGCAATTCAACAATGGCCTTCACCACTTGCGCACGGTCATTTTGATCAATCGCGTCCCACTGAGGGCGAACTTGTTCGTCCATGAAGGCACGCACTTTTAGGCGCACTGCTTCAATCTCTGGCGTAAACGTAAAGTCAATCATCGGTCCCCAAACCTTTCCCGTCCCACAAAGTGGTGAGGTCAACCATTAAGTATTGCCGAGAGTGTCGTAATCTGACGAGGTGAGCAAATCTGACAAAGTGGCTTGGGACACACAGGAACTTCCTCAGGGAGATGCCAAGGCCAAAGTCGTTCAGAACATGTTTGATGCGATTGCTCCGCGCTACGACATGGTGAACCGCATCATGACCTTTCGGCTCGATACGCGCTGGCGCAAAATTGCAGTGCGCAAGCTCGCGCTAACAAAAGGTGCTCGAGTACTCGACCTCGCTAGTGGAACCGGCGATCTCTGTGTTGACCTTCGCAAGGCTGGACTCATACCCCTTTCATTTGACATGTCGTTCGGCATGCTTGCTGCAGACCACAGCAAAGCGCCACGAGTTCAAGCCGACATTCTTCGGTTGCCAATTGCAACCCAATCTGTAGATGGAGTGACCTGCGGCTTCGCCTTGCGCAACCTGGTTGATCTCGATGTGTTCTTTCATGAAATTGCACGTGTTACGAAATCGGGTGGTCGAATTGCGCTACTCGATGTGAGCACACCAACCAATCCGCTTATCCGTTGGGTTAACAGCGTGTACTTCGGAAAGGTAGTCCCGCGTATCGGAGGGCTGCTTTCCAATCGAGCTGCCTACAATTACTTACCTAAAAGCGTGGCGTACCTGCCGTCACCAGAGCAACTGGTAGCCATGCTCCAGAATGCTGGTTTTGAGCATGTGCGGCACGAGCAACTCTCCGGTGGCCTTACACAATTGATGCACGCAACGAAGAAGTAGCAAGCCCGATGAATGCAACGTCATTTCCGTTGTCACACATCACCGATCGTGAAATCGACCTAAATGATTTCGCTGGTGCGAGTGGCTTCCTCTTTGTTCGAGAAGGTGTCGGCTTTGCGGCGGTTGGCGTTAGCGCTCGCCTAGGTGCCCACGAGGCGCGCGAACTATTAAACGCAATGGAGCACCCGCCAACAGGCCTCCCGATTGGAGTGGGGCCCATCATGTTTGGCTCCATCCCCTTTGACACAACACGAGATGCTGATTTCATTCTTCCGACAGTGACTCTGTGCAAGACCCGCGAAGGTGAAACCTGGGTGACGACTATCGATGACGCACTATTCCCAGATTTGCCTGAACTCGCGCCGACATCAGTTAATGCACAATTCACCGTTCGCGACGGTGTCGCAGTGCCCATTTATCTGAAGGCTGTTGAGGCAGCCAGGGATGCAGTTCGCAATGGGCAGCTCACTAAAGCGGTGATCGCACGCGACGTGTTTGTTGATTCAGATGCTCCAGTTGATATTCATGCATTACTCCTTCGACTAAGAGCTTCGTTTGGCACGAGTTATCGCTACTCATTCGATGGATTTGTCGGTGCCTCGCCAGAACTCCTTGTTGCTATTCACGACGATGAAATCAGCAGCCACCCTCTTGCTGGCACCGCACCAAGAACTGGTGATCCAGTGAAAGATGAGGCATTAGCGAAGCAATTGGTTGCGAGCACGAAGAACCAAATTGAACACCGCGTGGTGATTGACATGGTTCATGACACGCTGCTTCCCCATTGCTCGTATCTGGATTGGGAAGAGGAACCGTCTGTTATTCAAGTTGCAAACGTTCAGCATCTCGGAACACAGCTCATCGGCAAACTCTCCGAGCCCCGCATGCATGTGCTTGATGCAGCACTTGCCTTGTCACCCACTCCAGCTCTTGGAGGATTTCCACGCGAGCAAGCGCTTCAACTTATTTCCCAACATGAAGGTATGAATCGCGATAAATACGGTGGTGCGATCGGCTGGTTCGATCGACATGGAAATGGTGTTTTTGCTGTGGCTATTCGTTGCGCGCAATTCAATGACGCACGAACACAGGCACGCCTGTTTGCTGGTGGAGGCATCGTTGCAGACAGCGATCCTGCAGAAGAACTAGCTGAAACTCAGGCCAAGCTGCAAGCCATGCTCGCAGCCATCATGCGAACATAAATCACTATTTCGTTAAAGCCTCGGCTACCGCTGCGTAGAGGGCATTGTGGTGTTCAACATTGAGTTTGCGATCAGTACGCACACCGATAATGGAAGTACCGCCATTCTCGAGTGCACGTCGAAGCTCGTCTGTCGTCGTTGCCCATGCAAATTGAATGCCATGGGTCTTGGCCAGCGACTCAAAATCAACGCTATGCGGTGTGCCGAAAAGTTGTTCGAACTGACCTGCATCTAACGATTCCGCCTGAGGAAGGAAGGAGAAAATTCCACCGCCTTCATTGTCGACAACGATGATCTTCATCTGAACATCACGTCGAATTAAGTTAAGTAACCCATTGCTGTCGTGCAACATCGCAATATCGCCAATCAGAAGCGCTGTTTGCGCTTTGGACGACAAAGCAACTCCCACAGCAGTTGATACAACACCATCAATTCCATTTACCCCGCGATTGCTGAACACGCGAAGGCCGTCACGAGCAGGCGCGAACCATTCCAAATCGCGAATAGGCATGGAAGACGACACCACTAAATTCGACCCCGACTCCAAAGATTCGCTCACCGTTACCGCACACAGCGGTTCAGTCAATTGACTTGACTCTGAGAACTGCGCATCAAGGGAGGTGCGTGCATTGCGCTCACACTCTTTCCACTCACTTATCCACTCTGATTCGGGCTTTTCTTGTGTGCCGCGCGACAATTCCATGAACAGTTCGTTGAATGAACTCACGATGTGGGTGGTCACGATCTTGTCTGGATCGATTAGGGCTGGTTGCTGAGTAACAGCAATCTGTTCGGCACCGCATCGCGTAAGCCATTGATTCACCACTTTGCTTACAGGTGGGTCGCCAATGCGAATGACCACAGTTGGTTTAAGCGATTCGGCAGTTGATTGGTGCCTCATCATGACATCGGCACAGGTCACCACCGTTGCACCATGGCTGCTTTCAGGTGCAACTCGACAATTGCTTCGTGGGTCTGCAATTACTGGCCAATTCAACTTTGACGCTAAATCCAGAATAAAGCGCGGCTGATCTATTCCATTTCCGGCAATAATCAGCCCGCGTTCTGCGCGAAGTGCGAGCGACAGCTTTTTACGTTCTGATGCTGTTGCCACATCGGCACTCATTCGAACCGGCGAATGCGAATCTATGGAAGGAAGCGTCTCAGCGACACCTACGAGCGGCTCGCGAAACGGGAAGTTCACATGACACGGCCCGCGATTCACTCCAACCGTTGCCGAGAATGCGTCCCGAGCAACAGTTCTCCATTTAGATGCTTTTGTATCGTCCGCAACGCCTACGTCCATGAACTTGCGTACGAAGTTTCCGTACAAGTTTGTTTGATTAATGGTTTGTGGTGCGCCAACGCCCTGTAGTTCTGGTGGACGATCAGCGGTGCACACGAGCATCGGCACATGCGCATGATTTGCCTCAATGACAGCGGCAAAGAACTGGGCCGCTGCTGTTCCCGATGTGCACAGCAATACGGCGGGAACACCCGAATGCAATCCAATGCCCAAAGCCGCAAAAGAAGCAGAACGCTCATCGTGAAATACGTGGAGTGAAATTTTCGGATTACTCGACAGCGCAACCGCCATTGGTGTGCTGCGGGAACCCGGAGATACGACGGCATGAGCAACCCCAAGCCTCACCCACTCGTCCACGATCGTTGCGCAAAAGGTCGCAGTGGTTGTAGGAGATGAGGCCATTCCCTCTATCGTGGCATCTATGCGCATAGAAATCTTCTCCGACGTCATATGTCCATGGTGTTTTATTGGAAAACGGCGTTTTGAGACTGCTATTTCGCGTCTGCGAGACCGTGGAGTCGATGTTCAGGTGGATTACTCGTTCCGACCCTTCCAACTAGACCCAACCGCGCCAACCGATTCGCCAACTCCGGCAAAGGACGCATATGCAAAGAAGTTTGGTGGCCCAGAGCGCGCTACCGAGATTCTTGATCATGTCACCTCTGTCGCAGCGCAAGACAACATCACGTTCAATATGGACATTGCAGTGCGAGCAAACACATTCCTTGCGCATCGACTGCTGAGTTATGCGCTGAAACAGCATGGTTCGGTTGTGCAGATTCCCCTCAAGGAACGAATCATGGATGCCTACTTCACTGATGGCAAGAACATCGGCGACATTGATGTGCTCGCGGACTGCGCAGAGTCTGCGGGTATCGACCGCACCGAAGCACACACATTCCTGTCGGGTGATGAATTCGTCGATGAAGTTCGATCTGAGATTGCAGAAGCCTCTGAATACGGAGTTACCGCGGTTCCAACGTTCATCATCAATGGTCAGTGGTCGGTACCTGGCGCGCAGGATGTTGAGATGTTTGAGCGCATTATTGAACGGATGCTTGAAAAAGCATGAGCTTGCATACCGTCACCAGCGGAAATGGATCTCGGGAGATCTGTTTCGTTCATGGATTTTCACAAACTGGAAAATCTTGGGCAACTGCAGCACAAGCAATCGGTGATTCGACTAACACATTTATTGATGCCCCAAATCATGGCGATTCCCAGAATGTTTCTCTTTCACTTCAAGAAACCGGCGATGAGATTGCAGACATCGCTTTCGGCAAAGTGCTCGTTGGCTACAGCATGGGAGCCCGCATGGCTCTGCATGCTGCAATTCAGCATCCGTATGCAATGACAGGTTTAGTTCTCGTCAGTGGCACACCCGGAATAGAAGACGACTCTGAGCGGGCTGCACGTGTGAAAGCCGACGAAGTACTTGCCTCACGTATTGAGTCAATTGGGGCTGCGGCGTTCATACAAGAGTGGATACGACAGCCGTTATTTGCGAAGTCAAAATTCAGTGAAGAAGAAATTCAAGACCGAAACAGAAACACAGCAACCTCATTGGCCACTTCTTTGCGTACCTGTGGGACGGGCCAACAAGAATCACTGTGGGTACAACTTCAGGAAATCAACATTCCCGTGTTGCTGATTTGTGGTGTACGCGATGAGAAGTTTTCAGAAATTGCGAAACGGATGAATCAACTCATTCCTCAATCAACACTGAGAATCCTTGACAAGGCCGGGCATAATGCCCATCTCGACCAACCAGAGGCATTTGCTCAAGCCGTAAATTGGTGGCTACAGAGCTAAACCAACTGCAAGTAGCAGACCGATAGCCAATTGCGCCTTACCAGTTGCACCTAGGACTGGAATCAAATCTCTACCAAGCGCTCCCGCCCTCACTGCCTTCAATGCGGGATAAGCGGCAACCAGGCCAACTAGCGCAATGAGCACTGAGTGATCTCGTACACCGAGAAGCAGAATCAGTAACACCACATACAAGAACATGGCGTAATACAACTTCCTAGTCATGCCATCACCCATGCGCACGGCCAAGGTCAGCTTGTTCGCAGTGGTGTCACCTGGAATATCGCGAAGATTGTTTACGACAAGTAATGCACAGGCAAGCAAACCAACGATGCACGAAGCAATAACTGTTTTGTAATCAATGGTCTGGGTAATGGCATACACCGAACCTGAGGTAGCTACCAATCCAAAGAACACAAACACAAACAACTCTCCGAAACCGAGATAACCATACGGTTTTGGTCCACCCGTGTACAACCAACCAGCGGCAATGCACAACACACCAAGAGGTATGAGCAGCAATGTTGTTGCGAGTGCAATTAACAAGCCGAACACTGCAGCAACACCAAATGCAACAAACGCCGCTGTCTTAACGCTTTTTGCGGGAACTAATCCAGAGCCGACAAGCCTGAGTGGTCCAACTCGCTTGGCATCTGTTCCTTTGATGCCATCTGAGTAATCATTTGCGTAGTTAACGCCAACTTGCAGAGCCACACTGACTACAAGTGCGCAGAGTCCACACCACCACAGCTTGGTGGTCTCCACTTCCTGAGAAATCGCAAGACCAAAGGCGACAAACACAGGCACAAAGGCCGCGGGCAATGTTCTCGGACGAGCACCCAGTATCCAGAGTTGTACGCCGCTCGGCTGTTTATCCATCTAACAAGTGTCTCACTTTTGAACGCCTACGCTGATGACCGTGAAACGCCTAATTGCATTAGATATGCCAGCAAGCAGCGAGTTCGCCAACCACGTACGAAATGCTTGGGACTCAGGAGATGCGGTGTTTCCGATTGACCAGCGACTGCCCCAAGCCGCTAAAGATTCGCTTATCAAGCAGTTCAAGCCGTCAGTTGTCATTGATTCAACAGGAACATCCGTCGAAGTATCTGACTCTGAACCAATTCAGCACAACGATGCATTGGTCATTGCTACCAGTGGTACAACAGGTGCGCCCAAGGGTGTGGTACACACCCACGACTCCATTCGATCATTGCTCGCCATGTCCCAATCGCGACTGCATACCAGTTCATCGACACATTGGCTGTTGTGCCTCCCCGTTTCCCACGTTGCAGGCTTCAGCATCGTGGCCCGCTCGATTGTCTTGGGAAACCCCATCACCGTTCTCTCAAAATTTGACGAGGTTGAGGTCAAGAACGCTGCACTCGCAGGAGCTACGCATGTCTCGTTAGTGCCAACGACATTGCAACGAATTGATCCGACCCTGTTCAACACGATTTTGCTTGGTGGTGCAGCGGCACCTCAGAATCTGCCGAACAACGTTGTGACGACCTACGGCATGACCGAAACATTCGGTGGAATTGCTTACAACGGAAAGCCTCTTGATGGTGTTGAGTTGCGCATCAACAACGAATGCATTGAGCTGAAGTCACCCTCTCTGTTTCGCTCATACTGCGGACTGGACACGAACGACTCAACTGGCGGTTGGTTCAAAACTGGAGACAGCGGAACTTTCGATCACGATCACATTCGGGTTCTTGGTCGTCTTGACGACATGATCATTACAGGCGGTGAAAATGTCTGGCCACATGCAGTTGAGGAGGTCATCGCTACTTTCCCTGGCATAATGCAAGTTGTCGTAAGTGGCATTGAGGACGAGCAATGGGGCCAACGAGTAGTGGCCTGGATCGTTTCATCACGCGAAGTTACTCCGACGCTTGACAACATTCGACAGCATGTGAAAACTCAACTTCCATCCTTCTGTGCGCCAGCCGAAGTTCGTGTGGTGAAAGAGATCCCAATGACTTCGCTTGGCAAGGTTGACCTTCAAGTTCTAAAGAAGCTGAAATGAGCATCACCGATCAACGGCTACCTGCAAACTATTGGCGACAGTTTGCAGCGACTGGCGTTTCCAACATTGGTGACGGCATGGTTCAAGCCGCAGCCCCATTACTCACTCTGTCGCTTACTAGTGACGAACGACTGATTGCGGGTGTCAGCTTTTGTTCCATGATTCCATGGCTTGTTCTTTCACTTCCCGCAGGGGTATACATCGATCGGTTTGATCGACGCAAACTCATGATCGTTGCGAACATTATCCGAGCAGCACTATTCGGGCTTATCGCTTTTGCAGCAGCAACTGGATCATTATCTATTTGGATTTTCATGGCGATCCTGATTGGAGTTGGCTGTTGCGAGGTCATTTTTGATATGTCCGCTCAAGCATTTTTGCCACAACTCGTTCCAGATCATTTACTCGAAAAAGCCAATGGTCGTCTTTCGAGTCTTGAACTGATCACCAATACTTTCATCGGCTTACCGCTTGGTGCCTGGGCATTTGTAATTGCAGTTGGCGTGCCATTCGGTGTTAACGCCGCTTCGTTTGCACTTGCCGCGGTTTTGGTTGCAAATATTCAACTTCCATCCGCCGCAACATCAGCTACCGATTCTCGGGAAATACCAAACAGCTTTAAGGCAGATCTCGCAGAGGGACTTCGTTGGCTTTGGAGCAACAAACTCATACGCACACTTGCCATCATGCTTGGAATCACCAATATGACCGGAATGTTCGGTAACGCAATTTTCGTGAAGTATGCGGCAGAAGAATTGGGTGTAACAGGAAGCGCATTTGGATTCCTTCTTGCCCTCACCGCAATCGGCTCGATCCTTGGAGGCTTGTTAGGAGACAAGATTGCAAAGAAACTTGGTGTCGCCCAATCCATCGTCTATTCGTATTTCGTATTTGGTGCTGTTGGAATCATTTACTTCTTTCTGCCCAATGTCTGGGCAGTCGCTATTGCTGCATCACTGATGGGCCTTGCAGGAACGACATGGAACGTTGTCACCGTGTCACTGAGGCAGCGAGTTATTCCTACCGAGCTCTTTGGCCGTGTAAACAGTGTGTACCGATTTATTGGTACTGGCTCAATTGGTATTGGTGCTCTTATTGGCGGTCAGATTGCCTACTCGACCAACTTGCGAATGCCGTTTCTAGTTGCTGCACTCATTGGACTAGGTGCTCTAGCAATAGGTGGGCCAACGCTGTATCGAGAAGTGCGCAATCACATGGCGCCAGAGGCCACCCCTGCTCCACCATCAATCACATAGGTTTCACCAGTAATCCAACTTGCTGCGTCCGAGGCTAGGAACGTTGCAAGATTCGCAATATCTTGCGGCTCTCCCAGGCGCTTGCACGGCAATCGCTTTGCAAGCGATTCGCCATAGTTATCAACCAACATCTGAGCGAAATCGGTTTTTACTAACCCTGGAGCAATGCCAACTACTCGAGTGAGCCCTAGTTCCCCTGCCAATTGCCTGGTGAGGTGAATGAGGGCTGCCTTCGTCAGGTTGTACACACCCAGACTTCCCTCTGCTCGAAGTCCGCCAACAGAAGCAATGTTGATGATCACCCCAGGGTTATCTTTCATGTGTTGGGACCACACTTGCGAACACCAAAACAATGGGCCGCGAAGGTTGACTTGAAAGGTCTTATCGAACTGCGACTCACTCACCTCAAGCGTTGGTCCGGAGTACGGATTCGTGGCTGCATTGTTTACAAAAATGTCAACATTGCCGAACTGTTCAAGAGTGGCACTTACACACTTCTGTGCGAATTCAGTGTCACCCGCGTTACCTGCAATATATGAGGTGCCTCCTCCTATGAACGCTGCCGCATCACGGAGTGCATCCTCTTTCCGTGAAGTAATCATTACTTGCGCACCAGCATCTACATAAGACTTAGCTATGGCTAAACCAATTCCACGCGATCCACCGGTGATGAGAGCAACTTTTCCTGCGAGCGAAATGTCCATTCGCCCGACGATAGCCGTTAGGGCGTAATAGCGCTGATGCGAACTTGCTGAATGCGGCGACCGTCCAATGTCTCTGTGCTAATTCGCCATCCATCGAAATCAACTGATTCGCCTTGCACGGGAACATGGCCGAGCATTCCGAAAATGAAGCCGCCGATGGTGTCGTACTCCGCCTCGGGCACCTTCAATTCAAGTTCGTCGTTTAGACGTGAAATTGGCATTGACCCAATGACGAGATAGTCGCCATTAGCGAGAGTCTGTAATGAGAGATCTTCATCATCGTGTTCGTCGACAATTTCACCCACAAGCTCTTCCAAACAATCCTCAAGCGTTGCAAGACCGACAATGATCCCGTACTCATCTGCAACCATGACCATATGAAACTTCTTTGCTTGCATGCTTCGCATCAAGTCGGCAACCAATTTGTTCTCGGGAACAACTTCAACTTGGCGAATGAGATCGGTAATCGGATTCGCACCATTACCTTGGCGTTCTGCAATAACAAGGTCTTTCACGTAGACAATGCCAACAACATCGTCTACATCATCATCGTCTTTACGAAGTACTGGTAGCCGGCTGAAGCCATCCTCTACTGCTTTGTCGAGCGCCTGAGTGACGGTGAGGTCGCTATCGATAAACACTGCATCAGGTCGTGGAACCATGATCTCACGCACCACGGTGTCACCAAATTCGATGATGGACTCGATGAGCTCGCGCTCTTCATGCTCAATGACGCTCTCCTGAGCAGCAGCTTCCACTATCCCCAAGAACTCTTGCTCTCCAATGAATGGCCCTTGCTTAAGGCCCTCACCCTTCACAATGACATTGGTGAGTTTGATCAACACTGCTGACGCGGCTCGTAATGGCCAAAAGCGCACAAGCAACGAAATTGGCCGTGCCGTTGAAGTTGCTCCACGCACAGGATTGAGCACTGCATAAGTCTTCGGCACTGCCTCAGCAAGCACAAAGAACAACAGAACGTTGATTACCACACCGATTGCAACTCCTGCTGGACCAAATAAACGACCCGAGACAATTCCCATGAGCGTGGCCTGCACGGTTTGGAATATATTCACCGTGAGCAACAATGGGTTCACCCACATCGTTGGTTCGGCGGCGAGACGCACCAATGCTTTACCCGACTTCGCTCCTTTTTCTGCCAATGCAGCTGCTCTTGGCTTCGTCATTTGAGACAAACTCATCTCTGCGAGCGAAAGGAAAATGAGAACTACAAGAATTAACCCAATGCCGGCAAGCATCCAATAGTCAATTGTCGATGGCGTTTGGGCAAACATCATTACTGGTTTATCTCCTGGATATGTCGGAATTGTTCTGGCGCAGCATGGCCCCAGTGAAATGCTTCTAGGTGCTTTCGCTCACGAGCATGCATCGCAGCTTCTGCTTCCGGATTGTCGTGGTCATTTCCCAGAACGTGAAGTATGCCATGAACCAGAAGTAGTGCTAGTTCATCATCAACAGTTCCTGCGTGACGTGGAGCCTGCTCAACCGCAACGCTCGGGCAGATGACCACATCACCTAACAGGAGCGGCAACTCTGAAACATCAAGCGGTGAAGGCTCAGGAGTTTTCGACATCGCGCCAGGACCTGGTGATCGAGTTGCCTCAACAGCATCCAGAGGAAAAGACAACACATCCGTTGCATACGACTTGCCCATGTACTGAGCATTCAATTCAGTCATCGTTGGTGCATCGATAAACATCACGGTCATCTCAGTCAAACCCTTGACACCTTCCGCACGTAGAACGTCTAGTGCCAGGTTCTGCCAACGCGCAAGATCAATTTCAAGATCCTGCTGCTCGTCCGCCATAAACACTTCTGGTTCCCCGTCGCCACCAACGCGACGAGGCTTAGAAACACCCGGTCGCGATTCAGCCATGGTTGGGTGTTTGCTTTTCGTATGCAGCAACAATGTCAGCAACGATGCGATGTCGAACTACGTCCGTTGCATCCAGGTGGACAAAAGTTAAGTCTTTAATGCCGGTGAGCACTCGCTCGACTCCAAGCAATCCACTACGCCCATCTGGCACGTCGACCTGGGTGGTATCGCCCGTTACAACAACTTTTGAACCAAAACCGATACGCGTGAGAAACATCTTCATTTGTTCTGGCGTGGTGTTTTGAGCCTCGTCCAAAATGACGAAACTGTTATTCAGGGTGCGACCTCGCATAAATGCGAGTGGAGCTACTTCGACAATTTGTTTTTCAAGATAGGTCTTTGCAGTTTCGGCACCGACCATGTCGTGCAACGCGTCATAAAGCGGGCGCAGATACGGATCAATCTTCGCTGTGAGATCACCAGGCAGAAATCCGAGACGCTCTCCTGCCTCAACTGCAGGACGAGTCAAGATGATGCGTTGTACGCGCTTTGTGTTTAGCGCAAGTACCGCCATTGCAACTGCAAGCCAGCTCTTTCCCGTACCAGCAGGGCCAATTCCAAACGTAATGACATTGTCTCGAATGGCTTCTACATATTTTCGCTGACCTGAAGTCTTGGCGCGAACGTTCTTGCCGCTGCTAGTGCGCAGAATATCTTCGGTCAGAATCAAGCTTGGCTTTTCATTTGCCTGCACCATCACGATTGATCGCGAGAGCACGGAGCGATCGAGCGACTCTCCCCGCTGCAGCAAAGCAGTCAGCTCTTCGAACAATCGGGACACGACATCAGATTGAGGACCGGAAATTGACACTTCGTTTCCGCGCACACGGATAGCGACATCTTCAAATTCGCCTTCAATGAACCTCAGGTGCTCATCTCGCTCGCCGAGGAGTCCGCTCATCAGATGTGCCCCGGGCACAACAAACGTGACTGCCATATCGCCCCCAAATCTAGCGGGGTTTACTGGCTAAAGAACTAAGTCTGAAAACGAGTTCGGTGCTTGTTCTTTGACTTCTTGAGGCTCAACCTGCGACGGCGAGAAATCAAGCGCGTAGTACCTCTGGACGGTCAGCGGAACCAATCGAGCGCCACCAACTTGACGCGCCATTCGGTGCATCAGTTCAGCTGCCCCGCCCAATTCGTTTGGCTGATTGGACTCCGGCATGTCGAAAACCAACAACGAACCTTCGCGAGCTTCGACGGCCATTGCCTGACGCGCCATGAACATGCTGACACCTTTGGTTATATAAGACGGGTCGACAACCGCCCAGACCACGTAGTGAACATTATTTGTCGCAAACTGCTGCGGGTAGTTCTTCTTAAAGTAGTGCTCACTTAGCCAACGAGTACGACGTACATTCGTTGCGATCATGGTCATAGCCACCGGCATGTTGTCTTCCCACACCACCCATGCACGATTCGTTGCATCCGAAAGCTGATCGTTGAACTCCAGACGATCCAGCATTTCGTGAGTGACAGCTTCTTCAGCTGTGCGCGCATATGCGCGGCTGTACAACGTCCACAACTGGTCCTTAAGCACCGAATCGGTAACTGGAGAGTGGCGGGTAACGAACATTTTTGGGGAACTCCAAACAGGCCGCAAATGCGGCTTAGGGTTCTCCGCCCTGCTTCAAAAGTACCCCATCCTCAGCGCGTGAAAAGGGATGCTGTACCGTTTGCCAAGTGAATTCTGCGCCTATTTCACGCCTTTCTTGGGGCTTAACTGGCGTTGGTCTCGTCCTGTCCGTCGCCGTTGCGACAAGTGGCTCTCCGAGCTTCAGCGACAGCGCCTACCTCATCGCCACGGTTCAGGTCATGGTGTTTCTCGGCATCTCCGCGAAATTCAATAAACCCGACAAGGTGTTGTGGCCTGCACTTTTCGTCATTGCTGTGGCGTCGACAACAGCACAGTTATTGGATGAGCAATTCACCAATGTGAACTTGCAAGCAATTCCTGAATCGTTGTTCTTATTGGTTCAAGCCACTCTGGCGTTCGGTCTGCTGCTGATTATTCGGCGCCGAATTGGCAACGATCCGCTGAGTGTTCTTGGTGATGGACTAATCGTTGCGCTCGGCGCCTGGTTCCTCATTTGGGTGGTTTTTCTTCAACCAACATTTAACGAAGACACAACAGTTCTTCTGGTTACCGGCATTCAAGGGGCGACACTTGCAATCAGTGCGATTGTGCTCTTCTCGCTAGCAACGTTGCTATTCGGAGATGCTGCACGTACACCAGCTGTTTGGCTCATTGCATTTGCTATAACATTTACGCTCGCTGGAGATTTTCTGTATGCGGCAAACGATTCGGGTCGATTCCAGATAGATGTTCAATACATCAATGCTGCATATGTGTTCTGTTTGTTTCTCTGTTCGGCAGCTTTTGTACACAACAGCATTTCAACAATTACCGAGCATGGTACAGCACGCACTCAGCGACCGCTTCTTGGACGCCTCATCACAACTACAGCAGCACTCACCATTCCGGTGGTTGTGCTTGCACTCACTGAAGCAGCAGATCAAACCGACCGCATAGTACGAGCAGTTTCTGTCTTCGTCTTGACAATTGCGGTGACAGCACGGGTTATCCACGCCGTTCGCACAAATGCAACTACTCAGCGCTCGCTCATTCATTCAGCCCAGACCGATGCGCTTACGGGATTGCCTAATCGCAGTCTGATGCTCGCACATGTCAATGCTGCTCTTGAGTTTGCAGAACAAGACCAGCGACACCCATCAGTTTTGTTTATAGACGTTGATCGATTTAAGAACATCAATGACTCGCTAGGTCACCAAGCTGGAGACAATGTGCTGATTGCCGTTTCACAGCGGCTGAAAAATGCTCTGCCCGAGCGTTGTGTTGTTGGTCGAATTTCGGGAGATGAATTCGTCATCCTGGACCCAGGCACACGCGGTACAAGCGATGCCATGATCGTTGCCGACAAAATTCTTGAGAGTTTCAATGAACCCCTTTCACTCCGCCAAGGCGACGTATTCGTTTCAACAAGCATTGGCGTCGCAACCTTTCACAAACGTATTTCAACTAATGCCGACGACCTTCTGCGACATGCAGACACAGCGATGTATCGAGCCAAAGATGCCGGCAGAAACTGCGTAGCAATTTTCGACGAGTCAATGCTTGAACGTGTCACGCAACGCCTAGCCGTTGAAACTGCTCTATATCGCGCACTGGAACGTAGGGAGTTGCGTTTGGTTCATCAACCTATTGTCGATATTGAACTTGGTGATGTGGTTGGTTTTGAAGCTCTCATGCGTTGGACGCGTGATGATGGCAGCATCATCTCGCCCGCAGAGTTCATTCCGATTGCTGAAGAGACCGGCACCATTGTTCCAATCGGCGCGTGGGCACTACTCGAAGCGCTCACCCACTTGCGCGGCTGGATAAACGAAGGCGTATGCAGTCGTGAAGCCACCATGTCGGTAAACGTGAGTCCTCGCCAACTTCACGACCCCAACTTCGTCCCAGTAGTTCATGAGGCATTGCAACGCTCGCACATTGCACCCGACCAGCTATGGCTCGAGGTCACCGAAGGCGTGATGATTGCGCAACCCGAACAAGCACTAGACGCACTAACCAAACTGTGTGCGCTTGGGGTGCGAGTAGCTATTGATGACTTTGGTACGGGTTACTCTTCGCTTTCGCTATTGCAAAAGTTCCCGATTCAGCGTTTGAAAATTGACCGCTCTTTCGTGAATGGTGTTGCAGATGATTTAAGTGCACGATCACTCGTGCGCACCATCATCGCCATGGGCGATTCACTGGGCTTAGACATGGTTGCAGAAGGCGTTGAAAGCGTTCGACAGCTACAAGCACTAGCCGAATTGCGTTGTGCAAAAGCACAGGGTTACCTCATTAGCCACCCTGTTGCGCCGGAGTCGATGGGTGCGACCGTTGCATCGCTTACGCAATTTGGCGAGTGGGCAAAGCTTCGCGGCCGCAGTCCGCGCTAGTCATTACTTTTTCGGCGGACGCGGCACAAAACTGCTGGTACGTCGCTTGTATTCGTCGTAACCAGGGCGACGCTTCGACATTGAACGCTCCAACATCGGAACCCCTGAAACACGAACCAGGAAGAAGTTCATTAACAAACTTCCAAAGAGTCCGATCCAACCGAAACTTGCACCGAGGGCAACCACGCCAATGCCCCACCACACGCAGGTATCACCGAAATAATTCGGGTGTCGTGTGTACTTCCACAAACCTGTTTGCATAACTAGGCCAGCGTTCTGCGGATTGCGCTTGAAATGAGCAAGCTGCCAGTCGCCAACTGCTTCAAAGAAGATTCCTAGAGCAAATAAACCAATGCCGATATAACTGACAATCGACAAGGAAGTACTTGCATCGGACAAAGCAATTTGAACTGGTAGCGAGACAATCATCATGATCGCACCCTGCAACAAAAACACGGTAAACAAACTGATTATTGGAAACCTCGGCCCATAGTGCTTGCGCATTGCGACATAGCGAAAATCCTCTGGTTTACCGTGGTTACGAATGCCCAAATAGATCGATAGTCGTAATCCCCAAAGCGACACTAGCGCCAGAACCACCTTGCCTAGAACGGAAACTTGATCGGCATTGATTGCACTCGCCCACGCCACGATGACAAAACCAAAACCCCAGAAAATGTCAACTATTGATGCATTCTTTTTCAACACGCTGATAACCCACAGTAGGAACATGCTGACAACAATGACAATGACTGAGTTAATCAATGTATTTAAAATCATGTGCGCAGGCTAGTTCAGAGGAACCACTTGGTCGCATCGTAATGAGGCTCAAGGTTAAGGAACAGTTTCTCGTTCTTGCACAACTGAGGAGTTTCTCCAAGCATCTGTGGCTTTCCGTCCTTAAACGTCCACTCACCGCGTTGTGAGGTTTCTCCCCGTACATAACTTGAAATGGCAAATGCACGCTCATGAATCGATTCATTCGGCAACGAACCATGCACGGTCATCAGACCCCATACAACGAGGTCTCCTGGTTCAAGTTCTACATCGATTACTCGTGATGGATCAATGCCCACCTGCACCAATTCATCGTCTTGCGTGAGACCCTTCATAATTTGGCCATCGCCATTGTCAGAAAGGCCGAGATAGCCCATGGTGTGGCTGCGAGGAACGATCTTGAGGCAACCGTTTTCCGTTGTTGCTCTGTCTATAGCTAAGCCCATGGTGACTGTGTCGCGAACGACATCTTCATATGACTCGCGGCTTTCTCGGAAACGTAAGTCTTGATGGAATCGGTATCCGGTTAGACGAGCTCCTGGTGGCTTCCAGTGAATCTGCTGCGTCACTTGCTTGACGTTGTTGCCGATGAGCGGCTCAAGCAGCTGCAGGTATCGAGGGTTGCTACGGAACTTGTCAAAGTATGCATCAGCCCACGCGAACCAATACGCCTGAATGACATACCGCTTCCCAAAGTGCTCCTCAGGCAAGATTTCGTACGTCAGGTTTCCATGGCGATACGTGACCGGATGCTCAAGTGCAATCTCACGCAACTCAGCCGCCTTTTTCTGCAACGCTGCCAATTCGTCGTCAGGAAGGAAGTTACGAACAATTGCATAACCCTCATCGTGAAACTGATCAATTGCTGCTTCAATTTGCTGCTTACTCAACATCAGTTCACCTGCTTTGTGTAGCCGTCCCAATATGGTGCTCGAAGTTTGAACTTCTGCAACTTTCCAGTTGCTGTGCGTGCAAGCTCTGACCGAAACTCTACTTTCTTCGGACATTTGTACGCAGCAATCTTGGTGCGGCAATACGAAATCAATTCATCTTCTGAAAGAGTCGAGCCTGGAGATTTCACTACTAGACCCAGTACAAGTTCTCCCCACTTGTCATCGGGAATTCCAATAACAGCGACTTCGGTTACCTCTGGGTGCGAGAACAACGCATCCTCAACTTCAATTGAACTGACGTTCTCTCCACCGGAAATAATGACGTCTTTCTTGCGGTCACTGATAGTCAGTGCATGGCCTTCCCCAATGCTTCCGCCGTCACCGGTGTGAAAGAAGCCATTCACGATCGCTCTCGCTGTCTCTTCGGGCTGGTTCCAGTATCCGTCCATCACGGTGTTGCTGCGCGCCAACACTTCGCCGTCAGCACTCGTTGCCATCTCGGTTCCAATCGTTGGAAATCCTGCAGCACTGAGCACAACTGAACGCTCTGCGGCCGTTAGGTGGTCTGTTTCGAAGCGAGGACGATTGAGCGTCAACACAGGAGATGTTTCGGTAAGTCCGTACAGCTGGTTGAACTGCCAGCCGAGTTCTGTCTCTACTCGTTCAATGGTCTTTGATGGCGGTGGTGCTCCTGCGACAACCATACGAACAGTTCCTTTTCCTGGAACACCTGAATCGAACTGCGAAGACGAATCGATAATGGCGTTTGCCACTGCTGGAGCACCACACAACAGTGTGACACCGTGCTGATCTACACGACGGAGAATTTCTGCTCCATCAACTTTGCGCAGCACCACATGGGTGCCCCCCATTGCAGTTACTGCGTACACCATTCCCCAACCGTTGCAATGGAACTGGGGCAAAGTATGCAAATACACATCGCGATCGTTCACACCCATGTGCCAACCAAACGTCGTGGAGTTCAACCAAATATTGCGATGAGTAAGTTGAACGCCCTTTGGTCGGGCTGTCGTCCCACTGGTGTAGTTGATTGTCGCCGTTGCATCTTCATCTGGCATCCACGGTTTAGGTTCTGAGGAATAGTCATACAAAGCTTCATCGCTCTCGGCCCCGATCACAAAGCGATGTTTCGCGGAAACATTCTTTAGCGAATCTTCCAGTTCTGGATCAACAATGAGCACATCTGCGCCGCAGTGATCAACGATGTATGCGACTTCTTCAGCAGACAATCGGAAGTTAATCGGAGCGAGAATTCGTCCGTACGCGCTTACACCAAAGAAGCTGGTAAGAAGCCGTGCGGAGTTCTGACTCACAACAGCAACGCGGGCACCTTGAGCCACACCCAATTTGTCTAGCGCCGCGGCTTGTGCACGTGCTCTACGCGCCATCTCTGCATAGGTCTGTGTTCCCCACGACTCAGCAGGCTGATCAGGCTCATCAATGAACGCAGTGCGATGCCCGTACACCTGTTCTGCGCGACGCAGATGATCAACAACAGTCAACGGCACCTTCATTACGACCCCCCGGCTCGCATAAAACGACTGCAGTTACAATAACGGCGTGGCCGAAAAAGCAAAGAAATCCATCACCCTAAAAGACGCATACGACCTCGCTACCCCCGAAGACAGCCGCGAGTTGTACGCACAGTGGGCACCCACCTACGACAAAACCTTTATTGAGGAAACCAAGTATGTCTACCCCACCAAGGTTGCTGAGGTTCTGGCAAAACACATGCCCACTGACCGCTCCTTCAGCGTGATTGACATTGGTTGCGGCACTGGAGCAGTTGGTGAAGCAATTGTGAAGATTCGTCCCACCTGCGTGATTGAAGGCGTGGACATTTCACCCGAGATGCTTGCTGTTGCCGCATCCAAACTTCGCGAAGATGGATCAAGGATCTATGAGGATTTACACGAAGCCGATCTCACCGGAACCATTTACTTTGCAGCCAACCACTTCGATTTTCTTGTTAGCGCCGGAGCCTTCACGATTGGACACCTAGGGGCCTATGAATTAATTGACGCCATAAGTGTGTGTCGCTCTGGTGCAACGATCGTTGCAGGCGTGAACAAACAGCACTGGGAAGAAAATGATTTCGCGACCGCAATCACGGAAGCGGTCAACAACAAAAGCATCACAAAACCGCAATATGAAGAAGTTGAAATTTATGCCGAAGGCAGCCCGCACTTCGGTGATAAAGCTCGCGTAGTGATTTTTAAGAGAATTTAAGACTTCTTTTTTTCAGCTTTCTTCGCACGTTTTTCTTTCAACGTGAGCTTTGCTTCTTTTTTCTGGTTGCTGTTCTTATTCTGTTCTTTGTTTGCCATATCTCATTCTTACTACAAGAAACAGTGCAGGTCCCATCGCTGTCAGCACAGAGGCCAACGCGATACTCGCAATCTCAAGCTGGGAAGCCATCACCACCGTTGCGAGAACACCAAATATTGGAAGAATTGGTAGTTGACCGAAATCGCCAGGAATGCGAAAAGGTCTGTTCTCGTCTGGTCGCCTGAATCTCAATATGATCACAATCACATTCACCAGCAGGAACATCAAATAGATCAGTGCATCAGTGGCAGCAGCAAGCCGATGGATATCCCCAATAATCAGCAGCGCGCTCGAACCGCACAAGGCAGCAACCACGGAGTTTCGAGGCGACTGACGATTCTTGATGGATCCAAACCACATAGGTAAGTCCCCTTTGGACGCCATGCCGTACATCATGCGCGACGCTGCTGTCACCACTAGCAACGTTGTGTTGAATGTTGTTACCAGCGCGATTGTAGTAACGACATTTACTGCTCCTCCGCCGACCGCATCGCGAACAACATCAGTAAGCGGTTGGTGCGACAATGCAAGCTGGTCGGCCCCCAACACGCTGACACTGACAATTGCTACAAGCACGTACAGAAATGTTGAAAGCGCAAGAGCAATAAACAAAGCCCTAGGCACGGTTCGACGCGCGTCAATAGTTTCTTCGGACAGCGTGATCACCTCATCGAACCCGATGAATGCGAAGAATATGAGCGCCGACCCAGCAAGCACTCCAGAGACTCCTTTGCCTTGCAACAAATTCACATCTCCAACATGGTCTGCCCCTAAGACGATGACCAACACCAGTCCGCCAACTTGTATCGAACTCAATGCGATAATCAACCACGATGCGCGCTTCATACCACTCACTGCGATAAATGAAACAAGAAGCAGCAGGAAAAGAGCCCCTACCCGCACATCAACGTCAATGAACAACTGTAGGTACCGCGCGAACCCAAGCGACACCGTTGAAGCCGCAACAATGAGCGCAAGCATCATTGCCCAACCCGTTGTGAACGACACCCAGCGTGGAAACACCTGCCGAGCAAATTCATGTTCCGACCCGGCACTTGGAAACATGGAAGCCAACTCCATATAACTGAAAGCTGTCAGCGCACTCAGCAATCCAGCCACGAGAAATGATGCCCACACCAAACCGCCGGCAGCTTGAGTTGCAGGTCCAAGTAACACATAGATTCCAGCGCCGATAATGACGCCGATGCCACTCGCAGTTAGGTGTCGAAGCCCGAGGACTCGATTGAATCGATCTTCGTTCGGGCTATCGCCCATTATCGATGCTTCAGTCGAAGGGACTGCCAAGATCCATCGGCAGTCCATCCGCCATCTACGGGCAGCGAAACACCATTGATGAATGAAGACTTAGATGAGTCACACAAAAAGGCAATTGCTTGGGCGATGTCGTCGGGCTTGGCAAAACGCCCCATCGGCACATGGTCCATGATGTCGGCGTCGCTATAGCTTCCACCAGCTTGATCCTTGTGATCCATTTCGGTCTTTACCCAACCAGGACACACCGCGTTCACGCGAATGCCTTTTGCACCCCACTCCACAGCAAGCGTTCGAGTGAGACCAATCAGTCCGTGCTTGCTTGCGTTGTAAGCCGAACGATCAGCAACGCCTTGCAAACCAGCAACCGATGCCACGTTCACAACTGATCCTGAACTGTTCGCAACCATCACGCGTCCGAATGCTTTTGCCAAAAGAAATGGAGCGACCAAATTGACATCAATAACTTTGCGATACAACTCAGCAGAAGTGTCAAGGGCGGAACTGATGCATGAGATTCCTGCGTTATTTACCAAAGCATCGACACGCCCAAACTTTTCAATGCATTTGGTTGCGGCAGTTTCAACAAACTGTTCATCTGAGATGTCTCCAGCAAGTGCCAATGCCGATTTGTATTCCGACACATCAACTGATTGCAGATCGAGCAACAACAAACTCCAACCTTGTTCGTTTAATACCTGCGCAGTTCTGCGACCGATACCTTGTGCAGCACCAGTAATTACAGCAACGTTTGGCATGTCGTCTCTAACCCTTCAATTTCTTCACCATCAGGCTGACCGTTTTCCCAGGCCGCGTCTCTAATTCTTCCATCTGCACGAAACCCTCTCGGGCATGAAAACGAAGAGAGCCTTCGTTGCGAGGTTTTGTATTGACCTCAAGCGCAAACCACTCGGCATCTGCCCTCATTTCCACTTCGCGATACAGTGCCGACCCTATTCCCATTCCCTGGAAATTCTCGGTCACCGCTACTCGATCGAGGTAGATGAAATTGTCTAGTCGATCGCAGAAAAATTCATAGTTTGGACTGCCGTAGTCGGCGCCAGGCAACAAGACCATACAGAAACCAACAATCTGATCGGATACTTCAGCAACTAAAGCAATTGTCGATTGATCGTGAATCTTCGAAAGATCCGCAAGAGTCTCTTCTCCCACCGCGGGAACGTTCTCTTGATTAATTGACCACACAACCTCGAGATCAGTAACGCGCAGTTCGCGAACGATGATGTCAGTCATTATCAATCACCATAAATACAGCGTATAAACTGGAGTCATTAGTACCTCGAAAATCCTTCTGTATTACAAGTTCACGCCGATAGCTGACCCTGACGCAATTCGGCTGTGGCAGAGAGCTTTGTGCGAAAGTCTGGGATTGCACGGTCGTATCTTGATCTCCAAGCATGGAATCAATGGAACGGTTGGCGGCCCAATTGACAAAGTGAAGAAGTACATCAGGGTCACGAAGAGCTACCCAAGCTTCAAGACCATGGAGTTCAAGTGGTCCGATGGCGGTAAAGATGACTTTCCCGACCTGCAGATCAAGGTTCGTAGCGAGATAGTTACCTTCGGCGTGCCAGACGAAATCGTTGTGGATGAAAATGGAATTGTCGGCGGTGGCATTCATCTGAAACCCGAAGAAGTTAACGACCTAGTTTCCAAACGAGACGATGTGGTGTTTTTTGATGGACGCAACGCTTTTGAAGCAAAGATAGGAAAGTTTCGTGATGCCATCGTTCCCCAAACCGAATCGACACGAGATTTCATCGCTGAATTAGAGAGCGGCAAATACGACCACATCAAGGACAAACCGATTATCACCTACTGCACGGGTGGAATTCGTTGCGAAGTGCTTTCTCTGATCATGAAGAACCGTGGATTCAAAGAGATTTACCAAATGGAAGGTGGCATTGTTCGCTATGGCGAGAAATACCGAGATCGCGGTCTGTGGGAAGGGTCGTTGTACGTGTTTGACGCGCGTCTCAATCTTGAGTTCAGCCCGTCGGCATCAGTAATTGGCGAGTGCGATTACTGCCAATCGGCTACAAACCAATTCCACAACTGCGAACTGAGTGATTGCCGTAAACGGATTTTGCTCTGCGATTCCTGTTTTGAGCAGCATCCAATTCCTCGGTGCCCATCACACGCGGCATCAGTTACGCAATAGGTGCACCCACGTAAACAACTGCTCTGATCCCCAAGGAGTGATGTGGACTCTTTGTCCACTTCGAACAACGCTGCAGGAATCCGCAAACAACGTGGCTAAACCCTCTTGCGACCATCGGTTCACTGGCAAGCCAGAACACGACTCTGGCCCATCTGGCGCAAATGTAGCAATCACAATGTGTGACCCTGGATGAGTTGCACGCAACACCTTGCCAACGTATGCCAGTTGATCTTCTTCATTCACTAAGAAGTGAAAAACTGCTCGATCGTTCCAATAGAAATATGTCTCTGTTGGCTCCCACTGCAATACGTCGGCAACGATCCACTTGACAGATTCACATGCGATACCCAACATCAATTTCGCTTCAGCAATAGCTTCTTGTGAAACATCAAGCACGGTGACGTTGTTGTAACCGCGTTGCACAAGTGACTTCACAAATGTTGATACACCACCACCAACATCGATGATTCCATCTGTGCTTGACAGGCTCACAGAATCAAATTCGCCCAGAGCATCGCTTTCGCTGTTTTCACTCCACGAACGATCGTTTACTGCTTTTGTTGAGTAAGCGCTGTCCCAATGGTTTTTCAAATTCACGATTCGAGGCCAACCCACGCCGTATAGCCACCTATTAGGTCACTAACGTCAGTAAAACCGTGCGACTTCAGCAAACTTGAAGCGATTGACGACCGGTAACCACCTCTGCAGAACACAACAATTGGTGCCTTTTTGTCAAGTTCATTCATTCGCTTTAACAGCGATGGCAAGCTGATATGAAGCGCGTTCGGAATGCTTCCTAATTCAACTTCGCCTTGATTGCGGATGTCTACCAGAACGACATTGCTCATTGATGAGATGCGCTCATTAAATGCATCCACAGACAGCCGTGACTGTTGTTCGACGACGCCCGGATTCTCGAAGAACACGCGCACAGGTTCACGTAGCGCACCGAGCACGTTGTCAAAGCCAATTCTTGATAAACGCATTCTTGCTTCCGCTTCAGTTCCAGTTTCACAAACCAGCACTATCGCAGTACCTGGGTCCATCACTTCGCCCACATATTCGGCGAATCGACCAGACAGCCCTACGTTGACCGAACCTTGAAGGTGACCAGCAGCAAAGCTCATATCATCACGCGAATCAATAACCACAGCGCCATTTGACTGCGCTGCGATTACTTCATCAAGCGTCATCATGGTGATTTCCTTGCTGTCGACGAACAGCTCGTGAGCTTGTCGGTTCTTTGTTGCTGCGAATGAGAAGTACAACGGGGCAACCGATTGACCCTGCGTTACCGCTTCCACAAACTGTTCAACTGTCATTGGAGCCAACGCATAGTTCGTTCTGCGCTGTTCGCCAATAGTGGACACCGTCTCGGTGGACAGATTCTTTCCACAGGACGAACCGGCACCGTGAGCTGGATACACCTTCGTTGCATCAGGAAGCATCATCAACTTGTTGTGCAATGAGTCGTACAACTGATGTGCAAGATCATCTGC